>DASYYH010000015.1 GCA_035934015.1 Candidatus Acidiferrales bacterium | reverse complement strand
TCGCAGTGCTACTGATATTCTTCATCTTGTTTGCGCTCTACGGAAATTTCAAGTTCCCGGTCGGAATCGCTGTCGGCGTGTTGATCACGGAGCCAGTCGGCGCTCTCCTCGCTCTCTGCGTCACCGGAACTCCCTTCAGTGTCTCCTCCGTGCTCGGCTTGTTGGCTCTAATGGGAGTGTCTGTCGAGACGGCTGTAATTCTCTATTCTTTCATCAATAAGCTGCGTCAGGGCGGCCAGGATATTCGCTCCGCCACGCGCGAAGCCGCGCTCCTCCGCCTTCGTCCCATCATGATGACGGCCCTCGTAGCCTGCTTGGGCCTTTTGCCTGCCGCGCTTTCGCACGGTATCGGCTCTGACACGCAGCGCCCTTTTGCCATCGTCATCGTCGCCGGACTGATCTCCCGTCTTTGCCTCGCCGTATTCATTGACCCCGTGATGTACCGTGCTCTGGCGCGCGAGGGCGACGTCTTGCAGGTGTAGGTCTGCTATCGCCCGCGACGCGTAGCAAATTTATGTGGTCTTTTCCCGCCTCCAGCCTCTAACATCTAACCTCCCTATGCGCATACTTTTCATTGGCGACATCGTTGGCGCGCCGGGGCGGCGAATCGTGAAAGACCGCCTCTCCGACATCATCTCGCAGGAGAAGATCGATCTCGCCATCGCGAATTGCGAAAATTCCGCGTCTGGCTTTGGTATCACGCCCCGCCTCGCGGAGGAGCTTTTTGCTGCCGGCGCTGAAGTCCTAACGGGGGGAAATCACATCTGGGACCGCAAAGAAATTTTCGATTATTTCCCGCATGAACCGCGCCTGCTGCGTCCTGCGAACTTCCCCGCCGGCGCCCCCGGGAGCGGTCTTTACACTGGCACGGCGCGCAATGGCGTTGGTTTCGCTGTACTCAATCTTCAAGGCCGCACATTTATGGCGCCGATCGATTGTCCTTTCCGTGCCGCCGAACGTGAATTGGAGAGAATCCCAGCCGGGGTTAAAGTGATCCTCGTCGACATTCATGCTGAAACAACTTCTGAAAAGCAGGCCATGGGCTGGTTCCTCGACGGCAAAGTCACAGCGGTGATAGGCACGCACACTCATGTCTCGACAGCCGATGCGCACGTACTTCCGGGAGGCACGGCATTTATCACCGACGTCGGTATGACCGGCCCTCACGATTCCATCATCGGAATGGATAAGCACGGCATCATTGAACGCTTTCTGAACGGCTTGCCGGCTCGTTTTGAAGTCGCGGAGGGCGACGTCCAAATGCACACCGCGCTGATTGACGTGGATGAGTCAACTGGCCGGGCTCGATCCATCGAGCACCACGTCTTTCGCGCCGATTGATACCGAAGGGAGGGTCCGCGCATGAAGAATCTTTTCTCCGTCCGCGCATTCGCAATTTCTATTGCTGTAGCCACTTGCGCTCCCATGTTGACTGCCCAACAAGCGGCACAGTCCAACTCCCCTGTCGGTGCGCCGCCCAAAATCATGAATATCGTTTACCAGGCCCTGATCCCGGGAAAGGAAGCGGCTTACTCTTCCCAGTTGTCCAGAATCGCCAGGATTTATAACCGCGCAAGCATTCCCGTCTACTGGATCGAGTCTTCCTCCGCGACCGGCGACACGCGCACGATGACGTTGAATTTCTTCGACTCATTCGCGGACATGGACACCACCATCGACTCGCTGAACAACGCGATGTCCGCGCACCCGGATCTCGTCAATCTGCAGGAGGACCTACTGACCAATACAAGCAGCCAGACCAATTCCTTCGCGGTTCGTCGCGACGACATCGGCTACCGCGCGGCAACCATCGATTTCTCCAAAGCGCGCATTTTGCGTGTCGCCACGGTCATCGTCCGCCAGGGTTCCGAGGCGGAGTTCGAGGAAGCCATGAAAAGCCTCGCGGCGGCGTACGAAAAAGTGAATGCCGATTCTCCGTGGGTGCTTTATCAAGTCAACGCCGGCGCTCCATCGACGACTTTCGTTTTCTTCATGCCCATGCGCTCGATGCAGGAGATGGATGAATACATCGCCCGGGG
>DASYYH010000014.1 GCA_035934015.1 Candidatus Acidiferrales bacterium | reverse complement strand
GCCGGCGCGAATCCCAATTTTCCGGTCAGCAATTCGGTGATATCCGAGCCACCAAGGTTGGACGTCAGAAAAATCAGCGTTTGAGACAAATCCACTCTGCGGTTGTCGCCGAGCGTCAGCGTGGCCTTGTCGAGCATTCCGAGGAGCAATTGCCAGAGCGCGTCGGATGCCTTCTCGATTTCGTCGAATAACAAGAATGAGAGCTTTATCTTCTCGGTATGAAATTGAGCGAGCGCTTCCTGAGTGATCAGCGGATGCGTCTCGCGGTGGCCCAGATAGCCCGGAGGCGAACCGATCAGTTTCGCGATTTCATGCGAATGCTGGAACTCGGCGCAATCCACCTTGATGACGGCGCGCGGGTCGCCGAAAAGGACCTCGGCTGTGGCCTCGACGACGCGCGTCTTGCCCGCGCCGGTCGGCCCGAGGAAGAGCAAATTCCCCACCGGCCGGCCCGGCGAATTGAGCCCGGCTCGGAAGACCTGGTACAGGTCCACCACCGCCTGCACTGCTTCGTCCTGGCCCACAATTTTGTGACGCAGGGAAGATTCGAACTCGCGCGATTCCCTGCTGCGCTGCGAAGGATCAAGGTGCTGCGACCGGGCTGTCATTGTAGTGCTCCCCCTTACCGGAATCTCCGGTTGCCCTCGAGCGCGGGCGTTTTGACTCGCTCGAATTGTTCCAGCTTTATATCAACGGTGGACCGCAACAACCGGAGCTGCGTTACCAGCTCCTGACTCGATTGTGCGCGATCCGCCATCAACAGAAATGGCGGCGAAAGATCCGCCAGGTCCAGATTGAGCAGCCGCAAGGAATTGAGAAGCTGCTTTGTGTGCGCCGAACTGGGATCGAAAAGTTCCACGCGGCCGTTCAGCTCCTCTCGGAGCCGGGGCCAGTTGAGTTCGAGCAGTGGATGATTCTTCGAGACTTCTTTGACTACATCGTCCGTAATCCGCGGACGCTCGCCCAGCCGGGCCAGGTAAAGCTGCTCCACCTTGCCTCGGCGGCGCACGTTGTGCACCAGATAGTAGGAATTGCCTTTGCGCCGTACAAATGCCACGGTCGCCTCCCTCTTCTCCCTTACCCGCTGCGTAGTGTATTTGCCTTCCACTACGCCGTCAATGGTATGATGCCTTGTTTTCTGACGGGTTGCATCGAATCGGTAATTAGTAAGAGCGAATCAATCAGGCGGGGTTGCAAACGAGCATCCAGCATCTGCGCGGCCTGGCTGCGCAAAACGCTGCACACTCTTCTCCTTCATTAGATGCGGGATAGAGGCGCGACGGATTGCTCTGAATGGTCTTCGAGGAGCGGCACATGAATGAACGTTCTGCGCCAATCTGGTATTGGGACGCAAAATGAAACGTAATCGGGGCGGATGGGGCAAAGTCTATGCCCTTGTGAAGCGCATTCCGCGCGGGCGCGTCGTCACGTACGGGCAACTCGCCAAAATGCTTCGCCTGCCGGGCGGCGCCAGGACTGCCGGATTCGCCATCGCTGCTTGCCCGTCCGGCAGAGGCATTCCCTGGCATCGAGTGGTCGGCGCGGGCGGCCGGCTCCTCACGCAGGAGCCGGTAGCGAGCCTGCAGCGCAGGTTGCTCGAAGGCGAGGGAACTCACTGCGACGGCAAGCGCGTGGACATTGCGGCCCACCAATGGACAACGGCTCTTGCCGGAAAGTCAAAGTCAAAGAAGCCTCGCCGAAATTAGCAAGAATTCGCGGACGTTTTTTGCGCGCGCCCCGAGTGCGCATTATGATAAAAAAGCACAGACGATGAGCGAAGCTGTCGTACAAGTCGGCAATCTTTTCAAGAGCTACGGCGCCGTGGAAGCGCTGCGCGGCGTCAGTTTCGACGTTGA
>DASYYH010000013.1 GCA_035934015.1 Candidatus Acidiferrales bacterium | reverse complement strand
CTACGAACCAGAAGGTCGGGAGTTCGAATCTCTCCGGGCGCACCACCCCTCTTGTTGTTGCTGACTCTCAAAAAAATTCAGGAATCGTTGCTGGTCCCGCCAGCTTACTTGTTTGCCCCTGCGCCCGTCGCGGCACGTTGCGCGGGAGTGGCTAATGATCCCGGGCCAGGCTCCGGCACGGGCTTGGGCATGTCCTCTGCCTTGTAACGAGGTACCATTTGATCGGCCATTGCCACTGCGTACACGGCCGATGCAATTTCCACCGCGCCTTCGCGCACGTCCTCTTCGTAAATCCGCTCATACGTGTCCAGATTGGTGTGATGCGTGAAGCTGCCGTAGTCAAATGGGTCCTGCGCCAGGCCGATACCCGGCAGTCCCGCGTTGTTGAATGAAGTGCTGTCTGTTCCGCCCGTCGCCCGGCTCGCGCTTGCGCTCACGCCCGTGAATCCCCAAGTTTGAAACGGCATCAGCGCGTCGCGAACCATCGTAACCGCATCCGCGGGACCAAATACGCTCGCGCCGCGGGGCTTGCCTGTGCCGGAATCAATGTTGAAATACGCGTCCAGTTTTGCGTACTCGGGTTTGGGATCTTCGAAGCTGCCAAAGTGCTGCTTGACGTAAGCGAGCGAGCCCAGCAAACCCTCTTCTTCGCCGCTCCACAGCGCCACACGAATCGTTCTTCGCGGTTTCACGTGAAGCGATGCCAGTATTCGCACTGCTTCCAGCATCATCGACGAGCCGATACCGTTGTCGGTGGCGCCCGTCGCGTCATGCCAGGAATCGTAGTGGCCTCCTAGCATCACAATTTCGTCCTTCTTGTCGGTGCCGGGAATCTCGCCAATTGCGTTATAGACGGTCGTGCCCTCGGGGTATTCCTTGTTTTGAATGTTGATGCGCAGCGTCACCGGTGTGCCATCGGCGACGATGCGCGAGATGCGCCCATAATCCTCATTGCGCATCACAAGTGTGGGCACGGTTCTCGACCAGTCGTACGTATTGTTCTGTTGCGCCACGATCACTCCGTGTGCCCGGCCCGCGTCGTTGATCCGCACCAGCGCTCCATTGTCGACCAGGAACTGATCGACCGCCCTCGCCACTTCTTGCCGCGACAATTGTCCCGGCCCCAACGGTGCCGGCTGCGGGCGATTTCCGAACGGGTTGCGCTGCGGATTGTTGGGATCAAAGCGCGCTTTCCATTCATCCTCCGGTCGGCGCATCGGCGCGGGATCCATCTCTTCTGGCACTTCCACATGATTGCCCACCAGCACGATCGCCCCACGAACTTTGTCCTTCATGGAATTCAGATAGGCGTCAAGTTCCGCGCGCGTGGGCTGTTGCGGGCGCTCTTCCTTCTGCGGCTGCGGCATTGGTGGAGGCGCCCAAGACGGCGCGGCGGGCGCAGCAGCACCCGGCCTGCCGCCAAATCCGCCGCCGACTGCGGCGAGTCCCGGCGGGACCAGCATCACAACATTCGCCGTAACTGTGCCTTGCGTGCTCGGCGTCCACGCCAGCGGCTCGACCATTAATTGCCCGTGAAACGGCCCGACAGCTTCCGCCGAGAGTTCCATGTTTTCCCATCCAGGGACTGGTGTCGCTGCAGTCGGCGGCTGAAAAGTCCACGGCTCCAGATGCGCGTTTTGCAATCCCCACGAAGTCATCGTCCGAACCGCCCAATCATCCGCCGCCTTCAGATTCGGTGTGCCCGTCACGCGCGGACCGTACACATCGGCAACTTCATGGATGATCCACATAATCTTCGAATTATTCGTCTCTTCGGCGCGAATTTGCGCGTACATGTCGGAAAGTGCCGGAGCCTGCGCCACTAGCGGCAGCGCCGCCAGCAGAAAAAAGCACACTACATACCCATAGCGTTTCGCCAAGGAATCCTCCTAAATGTTGCCGGAAATCTCTATTTTGCTTCCTTGTGTCCTCGACAATATACGCTTGGCCGCCTCGCGCGGCAATGCATCAGTCGCGTGTTTGCCGCGAGCCTCGCCGCGTGACGCGAAGCCGCAAGTCCCGCATCTCTGGCAACGGCTGGGTAGACTTGTACACAACGTTTATCTCGGACGGCATGAGGTTACGGGTGCGAGGTTCTTACTTTTGCGTCTTAATGAATCCGCAGACGTCTTTCACGGCATTGCTCAGTATATGCGTCGTCGTTGCAAACACCGCCTGCCCTCCCGGCTTGAACATCGTGAACTTGTAATTGCCGGGCCAGCCGCCCGCTTCGAGCATGTAGTCCGATTTCGTCGAATCCAGCGTGATCGAGACGTTCGGGCACTTCACGCGGAGATTCTTCAAAATATCGGCGGTCGGAATCGTTGACGCGGGAGACAGCACAAGTTTCACGGGCTTTGGCTGGTCCTTTGGCGGATCTTTCGCAATTCCGCTGGGTGCCGACAGCAGCAAGCACAACATCGAAACTCCGAGCAGCATTTTTCTCATGTTCGATTCTCCCGCGGCTAAATGCGTCGCAAGTGCACAATTCTTGGGACGAATTCCCACTTCAAATGGTTGCATGTTCCGGCTCGTCCTGTTCCTCGGCTCGCCCCGGGCACGGCCGAATTCCACCTATTTACACCTCGCGGCAATTCGGAGAAGATGCGTGGGCGCGATTCGGCATTATGCCGAGCTAAGGAGACCACTTATGCGCAGAGCATTGGTTCGCACGCTCGCCCTGACTGCGTTATTGCTGGGCGCTGTTACGGTCCGTGCGCAACAGGCTCCGTCTGGCGCGGGTGTCGCGCCATCGGCAACTCGTCAAACGGAGACGGACGCCTACACACGTTACGAACTGCTCGCGCCCGACACCGCGAGTTTCAAGATCTATTACGAAATCACAGCCACCACCGCTGGCGCGAAGTATTTCTTTAACCCGATCCGCAAGGGCAGTGTGGCCAGCGACGAATCTGTTTACGATGCCATGACGGGCGAACCGCTTCACTTCGAAGTGGTCAGTGGCGCGGATGCACGCAGGGATCCATTGATGACGGACGCCGATGCAGCCACGGATTACATCAAAGTCACTCTGGCCCGGCCCGTGCCGCCGGAGGGTCAGGGCCGCATCGTAATCTTGAAAACGTACAAAGACGCGAAAAGCTACTATCGCGACGGCGACAAAATCGTTTTCAATCGCCCGCTCGGAATCAAACGCAACAAAATCGTGCTCCCCGCGGGATATGAGTTGGTCGGTTGCAACGTGCCTTCGCAAGTTCTGACCGAGCCGGACGGCCGCGTTTCAATCAGTTTCATGAACGGCAGCGCCGGTGAAGCTCCACTGATCGTCAAAGCAAAACTCGGCGCGCAAACAGGGGCTGGCGCTGCGCCTCGCGCGCCAACTTCAGCGCGCAGTTGGGAAGCGCCATTCGAAGGTGAAACCGAACGTCAGCGCCTCTCCGAGCGCGCCCATCAGGACCGCGACATCGTTTACTTCCTCAACCAGCCGGATACTCACTCCTTCAGCCTCTATCACGACTACACCGAGTCGCGTCCTGGCGCCGACAAGTATCTCAACGTCGTCCGCGAAGGCAGCACCGTTTCAAATCCTTCAGCGTACATTCTCGACACAGGCGATAAACTGCAAAGCCGCATCATGACCGGCGCTGAGCTTGCCGCCGCCAAAATCAGCGTGGGAAACGAACCTGTAACTCCAACCACGCAGGTCGTCGTGATCCCGTTTCCGCCGGTGAAAAAAGGCCAATCGACTCGTTTGCGAATTTCAGAGACGTACACCGCGCCCGTCAGTTACCGTCTGGATGGTGACGAACTGGTTTTCGACCGCAGTTTTGGCCGTTCGCGCAACGCTGTCGTCTTGCCCGCGGGATGGTATTTGACCGCCAGCGCCATTCCCGCGACGGTAAAGCAACTTCCTGACGGCCGCATACGGCTCGATTTTTGGAATGGCCGCCCCGATTCAATCGACGTATTGATTAAGGCCAAGCGTCGCGCCGCGGCGGCGGAAAAGTAGCGGCAGATCGGCCATATTGTTCGTTCTAGTCTTATGTGGTGTTCGCAAATCTCCGCAGTGGATGGATAAAATGAAAACTTCCCCTCGCAATGTGATTTGCTTCTGGAAGGTGAATGCAATTGTATGCGCGCTGATACTTACGCTGATTTTGCTCCCGCGCGCCGCGTCAGCTCAGACCAAGAAAACCGCTGCGCCTGAGGCAAAAACTTCAGCGCACGCTAACGCGCCGGACCTCAAGAAGCAGCCGACGCTCTACCTCGTCGGCTACGCCCATCTCGATACACAGTGGCGCTGGGAGTATCCGCAGGTCATCTCGGAATATCTTCCCGACACGATGCGCAAGAACTTCTCTCTCTTCCAAAAATATCCGCATTACATCTTCAATTGGACCGGCGCCAATCGCTACATGATGATGGACGAATATTATCCTTCCGATTTCGCAAAGCTGAAGCACTACGTCGCCACCGGTCAGTGGTTTCCGGCAGGCTCGTCGATGGAGGAAAACGACGTCAACTCGCCTTCGCCGGAATCCATCATTCGCCAGGTTCTTTACGGCAACGAATACTTTCGCCGCGAATTCGGCAAGGCCAGCGACGAGTACATGCTTCCGGATTGTTTCGGCTTTCCCGCGGATTTGCCCAGCATACTTGCCGCCGCGGGAATCAAAGGTTTCTCCACGCAAAAATTGACTTGGGGCTCCTCGGCGCCCGTCGGCGGCCCCGATTCCCCGGAACAAACGCCCGCCGGCACGCCGTTCAATGTCGGCGTCTGGGCAGGTCCTGACGGCCGCAGCGTGATCGCCGCTCTCAACCCAGAAAGCTATTCCGGCGGCGTCAGCTACGACCTCACCAAGAGCACGCGGCCTCCTGACGTGCGCAATTTCATCGACTGGCCCAAGCGCGTGGATCTGGACGGCAAAGTCAGCGGCGTTTTCGCCGACTATCACTATTACGGCACCGGCGACATCGGCGGCTCGCCCGACGAGAACTCAGTCAGGCTCGTCGAAGAAATGGTGACGAAAAGCATGGGCGCTCTTCCTCCGCGAAATCCCAATCAGGATGACGACAACGAAAATGCATCCGCGCCGCCTGCAGGCCCGCAAGTACGCATGGGCACTGGCCCTCTCCACATTATTTCTTCTGACGCCGATCAAATGTTCAAAGACATTCTCACCGAGCATTTGACCGCCGGTTTGCCGCGTTATCAGGGCGACCTCGAATTGACGAATCACTCCGCCGGCTCGCTCACTTCCGAAGAGGTTCACAAACGCTGGAACCGCGAAAACGAAAATCTCGCTCACGCCGCGGAAGAGGCGTCCGTCGGCGCCGCATGGCTCGGCGGACGTCCCTATCCGCTCGAGCGTTTGAATCACGCTTGGCGCCTCGTGCTCGGCGGCCAGTTCCACGACATCATGGCTGGCACCGCGACGCCCAAGTCATACGAATATTCCTGGAACGACGACGTCATCGCCATGAATCAATTCGCACAAGTGCTGACGAGCGCCACTTCGGCGGTAGCGTCTGATTTAAATACGGAAGCCGCCGGCACACCGATCGTCGTTTACAATCCATTGTCCATCGACCGCGAAGACGTCGTTGAAGCGAACATCAATTTTTCCGGCGGCGCTCCGCAAGGGATTCGCGTCGTCGGCCCCGACGGTAGGGAAGTCTCCGCGCAAATTAACGGTGACGAAAATGGTGTGGCGAGAGTTTTGTTCCTCGCTAAAGTTCCATCGACCGGCTTCGCGGTTTACGATGTGCAGCCATCCGCAACTGCGCCTTTGCCGAATTCCGAACTCAAAGTTACGAATTCCTCCCTCGAAAACGCCCGCTATCGCATCCAGTTGAATCACGACGGCGACGTTTCGAGCATCTTCGACAAAAAACTAAATCGCGAACTTCTTTCCGCTCCCGCGCGCCTCGCTTTCCAAACCGAAAAGCCGTCGCAATGGCCCGCGTGGAACATGGACTGGTCGGATCAGACTAAGCCGCCGCGTGGTTACGTCGGCGGTCCCGCAAAAATCACCATTGTCGAAAACGGTCCGGTCCGCGTCGCCCTCCGAATCGACCGCGAAGCCGAAGGTTCGAAATTCGTGCAAACAATTCGTCTCTCCGCCGGCGATGCGGGCAATCGCATCGAATTCGCCAACGCCATCGATTGGAAAACTCGCGAAGCCGCTCTCAAAGCAACTTTCCCGCTGACCGCTTCGAATGAACATGCAACTTACAATTGGGGCGCCGGAACTATCGAGCGGCCCACCGACAACGAAAAAATGTTTGAGATGCCCTCGCATCGCTGGTTCGACCTCACGGATCAAAGCGGCAGCTTCGGCGTCACAATTCTTTCCGGCGTGAAGACCGGCTCCGATAAACCAAGCGACAATACGTTGCGCCTCACGCTCCTCTACACTCCGGGTGTCAGCGACGCCGGCCAGTCCTATCGTGACCAGGGCTCGCAGGATTTTGGCCATCACGAATTTCTCTACGGGTTTTCGAGCCACGCGGGCGGCTGGCGCGACGGCGATACGGCCTGGCAGGCGTACCGTCTCGACGCCCCACTCATTGCCTTTCAGACCACGAAGCACCGTGGCGCACTCGGCAAAACTTTCTCGTTGCTGAAAGTCAGCAACAACAGCGTTCGCGTAATGGTCTTCAAGAAAGCCGAAGAGCACAACGACGAGGTTGTGCGCTTGGTCGAAATGAACGGCAAGCCGCGGCGCGATGTTCGCATTTCGTTTGCTGCGCCGGTTGTC
>DASYYH010000012.1 GCA_035934015.1 Candidatus Acidiferrales bacterium | reverse complement strand
TTGAGCCTCGGCAAATGGTTTGCTGCTCGACTCAGGGAAAAGGTCCAGGCCGCGCCAGAAATCTTCAAATCCGACGTGGTTGTCCCCGTTCCGCTGCATCCCGCGCGCCGCCGCGAACGCGGCTACAACCAGGCCGAACTTATCGCCCGGCCTCTGGCCAGGCAACTCAAACTCCCCCTCCGCGCTTACCTGCTTGTCCGCACGAAGCCTCGCCCGCCGCGCCTTTTGCTCTCGCGCCGCGAGCGCTGGGAATCCGTCCGTGGCGCTTACGCTATGCGCAAAGGCGCGAAAGTTGACAATCTGCGCGTCTTGCTGATAGATGACGTATGTACGACGGGCGCGACCCTGGATTCCTGCGCGCGCGCCCTGAAACGAGCCGGCGCAAAAAGCGTTACTGGATTGACGGTCGCGCGAGTGGTCGCCGCAAGCGTGCCTCTCCCGCCATCGCAGCCAATAAAGAAGGCAATCCCGGGCGCATCGCCAAGCATCTGATAATATGCTTGGGTAACTGGGACAGTGATCCAGGGTTCTCCTGTCCCGCAAGGACAAGGCTCTCACAGTGGATTATCGCCACAAAGACGTGTTGCGGCCACGCCCGATCATCTCGATTCCGGGAAGCCGTAATTCTATCGGCGCGGAACTCCCGATGCGGGATTCCTCCGCGGGTGTTCGCCGCCCGTCTTTGATGCAGGCTCCAGTGCTGGTTCTTAACGCCACCTTCGAGCCAATCAACGTCACGGCCGTGCGGCGTGCCCTCGTACTGATGCTCAAGGGCGTCGCTCAGGCGGAAGAAACTCAGTCGGGCGAAGTCCACTCCACCACCAAATCCATCTCCGTCCCCTCCGTGATTCGCCTGCTGACGTATCGCCACATCCCGCAGCAAAGCCGCGCGTTGTCGAGAAAAAATATTCTCCTGCGCGACCGCAATACCTGTCAGTTCTGCGGCCGCATATTTTCCGCCTCAGATTTGACGCTGGACCACGTCGTGCCCCGCTCACGCGGTGGCCGTTCGTCCTGGGAGAATTTGGTCGCCTGCTGCTACGAATGCAACAACCGCAAGGGTGATCGTACGCCTGAAGAAGCCGGGTTGAAGCTCGCGCGGCGCCCGCGGCCCTTTACTCTGCACACTTCCCGTCAGCTTATGCGCCTCATCGGCCATAAGGACGAGAAGTGGCGCAAGTATTTGTTTTACTGACTTCGGGACGGGTCATCACCCGATGCTTCCACTCCGGTAAAATTCCGGCGCTCCATTTGCAACCTTTCATTTCTCCGAGCATCTATATAATCAAACACTCTAGGACACACCCCGGGAAGTGGCTTTGGGAAACCAAACGCTGCTTCCCTTCTTCTTTTCAGTGAACTTTCCGAAGGCGGGAAATTACTGCCGCAGGACGACCCGCAACCCGCGCCGCCAGTTTTCGCTCACACCGATCCTGGTCACCTGAATTTCCGGCGAGAGATACCTCAATACGGTTTCGTTCGAGGGATGGAATCGCAAGCTCGGCGCCGCAAGCCAGATGAGCGGAGCGTCTGCGCGAAGTTCGATGCCGCTGAAATAGCCGAATGAATGGAAATCTCCTTCCGCGAGGTGCCGCCGCACGCGCAGCCAGTAATCCACGGCCTGCATCGGAAGCTGCAAATCCTCGGATGCCTTCAGCTCGATGACGACCAGCCGTCCCTGCCTCGTCACGCCGAGCAAATCGAT
>DASYYH010000011.1:300000-487115 GCA_035934015.1 Candidatus Acidiferrales bacterium | reverse complement strand
CGGTGAAACGCAAACTCTCGGCTCGCGCACCCGGTCGCACGCTGCGCATGCAAGGCCGTCAAGCCCTGCTGCTCGGTTTGAGTTTCAATTTGTATCGCCTGTAGCATCGACGCCTTTTTCATAGGATGTCAACAGAGCCATGAAGACCCAAGAGCCGTGCCGGACCAGAAGCTCAGGAATAGCTTGCGTCTAGTTTGGAGCATAATCTATGAAATTGGAGCTTCCACGCAAATCGCAAGAACAAAATGCTTGATGAGCACAAGCACGAATGGGATTTCAAAGATCATACAAAACTGGGAGCAACTTCCCAATTTGAAGTTTCAAGGAAGGAGGCGGCCAACCCCTATTACAGCTAACTCTTTTCGATTCAGTTCGCGACAGCCCAAAGAAAGCCTTGTGCCATTGGCAGAAGGTTTGCTCTTAGGAATTGTGGGTCGCGTTCCACAACGTGGCTCATCGCGATGTGGCAGAGGAGGAAGGGGCTCGGCCACGGAGCTTTGAGAAACGTTTCCCACCTGCCTCTGAGAGGGAAGCTAGGATGGATGACCCCAAGATCTGGTCTCGCCTAGGCCGGATCATCGGAACGTGGCCTTTCGGGGCTGCCGATCCCAAGCGGGAGCCCCATTTTTCTTCACAAAGACCGAAGACGCTGCCACTCACTTAATTTTGCATGACTCGCCCAACCACAGGGATTTTCGCCATGCGCAGCACGTGTTCGACTTCAGTTTCCTTGAGCCGTGACGCGTCGTAATCAAACTGCAGCCAATTTTTCTTCTCGTCGAGGCGAAACGTCTGCAGTCCATACGTGTTTGCGAATTGCGCCAGCGCGCGCAGCTGTTCGTTCCTCAGAGGCTCTTGCAATTTATAAGTCATGCGCATGAATGTCATACCCGCATTATAGCAAAGAAAAATTGTGCGGCGAATGGCGCAGATTCTCAGTTCATAGAGAGGTGTGCCGGAGCCGAAGCGCGTTGGCAATAACAGAAACAGAACTGAACGTCATGGCCGCACTGGCGATGATCGGGCTCAATAGTAACCCGAAAAATGGATATAAGACTCCTGCGGCGATTGGTATGCCTACGCTGTTGTATGCGAAGGCGAAGAAGAGATTTTGGCGGATATTGCGCATAGTTTTTTCGCTCAGATGACGCGCACGGACAACGCCCCGCAAATCGCCCTTTATGAGCGTCATTCCCGCCGATTCGATAGCAACATCCGTGCCTGAACCCATGGCGATGCCAACATCGGCTGCAGCCAGCGCTGGCGCATCGTTAATGCCGTCGCCAGCCATGGCGACACTACGTCCCTGCGACTTCAATTCCTTCACGACTCTAGCCTTATCCTCCGGAAGAAGTTCGGCAACAACTTTGTGGATACCAAGCTTGCGCGCGACAGCATCCGCGCTCTCGCGGCTGTCACCAGTGAGCATGACAAGACGCAGTCCCTCTTTACGAAGCTGCGCAATCGCCTCCAGCGTCGTTTCTTTAATAGGATCGGCAATGGCGATTGCGCCGGCTTCGCGCCCATCGATGGCAACGAAAATAAGCGTTTGGTCCCCATGGTCCTTACTGGCTACTGAAGTGTCTCGTTCAATACCCATCTCTCGCAAGAGCGCAGCATTTCCGAGAGCGACCTGATGCCCAGCGACTCGGCCGGTTATTCCCTTACCGACGAATGAGCGAAATTCAACAGCGCTTTCGATTTGCAGCTCTTGCCGCGCAGCTTCAGCGAGAATGGCTGCGGCCAAAGGGTGTTCGCTTGCCCGTTCCACGGCAGCCGCAAACTGCAAAACATCTTTAGCGTTCCATTCTTTCGTTGGTTGGATCGCGGCGACCTGCGCTTTTCCCTCGGTAAGCGTGCCGGTCTTGTCGAAAACGAGCGTATCGACGCGCTCCAGAATCTCAAGGGCCTCGGCATCCTTGAAGAGAACGCCGACAGCGGCGCCACGACCAGTTCCGACCATAATAGCCATCGGTGTGGCCAAGCCAAGGGCGCATGGGCAGGCGATGATAAGGACCGCAACAGCATTGAGCATTGCGTGCGCAAAACGCGGCGAAGGACCAAACAAAGCCCAGCAAATAAACGTAACCACGGCGGTCAGTATTACCACAGGCACAAAGTATCCTGAGACTTTGTCGGCGAGCTTTTGAATTGGCGCCCTGCTGCGCTGTGCCTCACTGACCATCTGCACAATCCGCGCAAGCAGAGTTTCGCTCCCCACGCGCTCCGCACGCATTATAAAACTGCCGGTTCCGTTTACTGTCCCACCCACCACACGGCTGCCAGCGACTTTTTCGACTGGAATCGGCTCGCCAGTAATCATCGATTCATCAACCGAACTAACGCCATCCAGAACAGCTCCATCGACAGGAATTTTTTCGCCAGGGCGAACGCGCAGACGATCGCCACGGTGAACTGCTTCAAGTGGGATGTCTCTTTCTGTGTCATCTGCCTCCACTTGACGTGCCGTCTTTGGAGCCAATTGCAGCAAGGCGCGAATCGCGCCGCCGGTACGCTCACGCGCACGCAATTCAAGCACCTGGCCCAGCAGCACGAGCGCCGTTATCGTTGCCGCAGCCTCGAAGTAGATCGGCAACGCGCCGGACGCGCCGCGAAATTGGTTGGGGAAAATGCCGGGAAAGATGATCGCGATGAAACTATAGACATACGCTGTACCCGTGCCCATGGCGATCAGCGTAAACATGTTCAAACTGCGATTGCGAAGGGAAGTCCAGCCCCGTTCGAAAAACGGCCACCCGCCCCAAAGCACGACGGGCGATGCGAGAGCAAGTTCAATCCACGCGCTAATTGACGAAGAAATCGAAGCTTTCCATGCATGCCCCATCATCGCAAACATAAGAAGCGGTACGGTCAAGGTGGCGCTAATCCACAAGCGACGCTTCATTAAAGCGAATTCCGGATTAGCCTCCCCGCGCGCCTGCACGGTGCGAGCTTCGAGCGCCATGCCGCAGATGGGGCATGTACCAGGTTCGCCCCGAACAATTTCCGGATGCATAGGGCAGGTGTATTCGATTTTCTGCAAGAGTGCAGGCGGGGTCAACGGCTCAAGAGCCATGCCACATTTTGGACAGGGCCCAGGTTGGTTCACACGAACTTCCGCATCCATCGGACAAACATAAATTTCTCCAGCAGGTATCTTGGCCCCCGTGCCCGATTGTGCAGCCATGGTTCCGGCAATAGGCGCAGCGTCAGGTTTGGGTCGCATGGGCGCAATCGTGACCATCGATGCGTTCGCCCGCTGCGTGGCGAGATACTTTTCTGGAGCATCTGTAAATTTCTTCGCGCAACCTTCGCAACAAAAATAATAGGGTTTGCCAAGGTATTCACGTACAGCGCGCGCTCTTGCCGGATCGACGCGCATGCCACAGACAGGATCGATCGCGAGATTGGACTGCTCGGCTGGAGGTCCCGATGCGGATATGTGTTCGCTGCTCATTTGTCGAGCATCACCTGTTCGGCCTGAGCTGAAAGTGTAGGTAGAAATTCACCCTCAGAGGATGTGCGCCGTAATAGGGAACGATTGCCGTAGGTAGCGTGTACGTTGAGAAATTTGCCCCGATGCCGGTTTCGAGGGAAGGCAAGAGCGGAAAATAGTGCGTATAGCCAAGCGTGTAGGCATCGATACGGAATGTCGTCATGCCCGCCGTATCTTGCAACTGCTGCTCGATGGCCGGCTCCGCAGCAAACAATTCATCTTTATCGACGGATTCCCAGCGTCCCGTCAGAAAATTTCTTTCAGTGAGTGGAAATACCGACTCAAGCAAAAATGCATTTGTGCCCAAGTCAGTTAAGGTATTGTGATTGCGCCCGAAAACGAAACTCGTCGACCAGTCGGCGCGTTCCATGGGCCGCGAATATTCCGCAGATGCTGTGGTGCGTACGACATCTCCCGGCTCAAGAGTTTCCGGTTGCATCAGCCTTCCGATAGAAACCTGCGCCGCCCAATTCCGCGTTGGAAATACGGACAACCGAGTTGACCACGAGTCCATCACGCCAGCTCCAACGTTCCAGCGATTTTCATTTGGTTCGCCTCCATGAAAGCCGCTCGCTTCGAGGCGTACAATTTTGTATTTCACACCGATCGTCGCAACTTCGTATGAAATGTGGGTCGAATCCTCCCAGTGATGGCCGATCGGGGCTTGCGAAATTTCGGCCGCGGAAGCGCGGTGTGGGTACGCGACGGGCCCGAGCGCGGGATCGCCCACTGGCGCGAAATATGCTTCAACAATTGCATTTTCGCCCAAGGGCCGCGCGTAGTGCACGCCGGCTCCCATCACAAAATTATGCGGATGTTGACCGTTTTCAATTGGTTCACCATAGGCAGTCTCACCAGTTTGGAAAAGTAGAGGGTATTCTCGATCGGTGATGGTCGTCGGTTCTAAGCTAAGCATCAAATCGAAAACGAAAGCGCCGCTGCCAGCAGCATGCTCCGCAGATCCCATGAAAACGTTCGTGGAATAAAGTTTGTCGGCGCCTCGCGAACCGGATTGCTGCGTGTCCGTTACGAATGCATCGCCCATAAAATTCAAATTCCAGTTCCCACGCGAGAGCATGCGCATTGGCATAGGCGCAGAGAGCGGATTCATGCTTGTTCCCGAAGCCTCTTGCATCAGCAATTCCGCAGCCGCCGGCAGAAGCATTGTCATGCCCTTCATGCTGGTTATTGAGGCATTCTGCTTCATAATTTCACTCGCGATCCCGGCTGTCTCGGGGCTAAGTCTGTCTTCATTCGGCAGTTTTCCCATACATAGCAATGTGCATTCATCCGCGCCCATGCTTTTCGAAAAACAGCTCCGCCCCGCTTTCGCAGCGGGAGAGAAAAATGAAACGGCAAGGGCCAGCGCAACTGGGGCCATTCGACAAACGATCCGCGGCCGACGCCTTCCGCACCGAGATTCTTTCTTTGCCCACATATGAAATTTTCCTCTATCGCGAATACTTGTAGATTAAGTCAAGCAGTTCATCGTACGCCGCCTCTGCATGTCGCGCCCCGCCTTTGCGAATAGCATCGGTCGCACAGTGTCGCAGGTGGTTCCTCATTAGATTTCGCCCCACTCCGCGCAGCGCTTCTTGCACTGATGAAATCTGCACAAGAATGTCGGCGCAATAACGGTCCGCCTCGACCATTTTCTGCAAACCGCGCACCTGCCCTTCAATTCGCCGCAGTCTCTTCAAGTTTGTGCGTCGGATCTCAGGGTCGACAGCGACAGCTTTCCTCCCGCGTATTTTGGTTTCGCAGCCACATTCGGCGCGCCTGTCGTGCTCGTTTTTCATCGAAAGCATTTTTCCTCGAAACTAAAATAACATACCCCCTCCCCCTATGTCAAAGGGACGCACCGCGACTAAGAAGGCCACGCCCGTGCAAGACTAGTTCTTGCCGAGAAGGGACTTAAGGTACGCCGTCATTTCGGGGCTCATCCAATCCTGCGCTCCGACGAGCTTGCGGGCGATTTTTCCTCGCTGATCGATAATGTACGTTTCGGGATAAACAAGAGTGCCGTATTCCGAGGGTATTTTCGAGTCTGGGTCGCGGTAGGTCGGATAGTCGATTCCATTCGTCTGCAGAAATTGCGCATAAACTTGTGCATCGCTGTCGACACTGATGCCTAGCACTACGCCGCCCTTCGGGCCGATTTCACGTTGTAGCGCGACCAGAGAAGGCGTTTCCTCTACGCAAGGTGGGCACCATGTCGCCCAGAAATTGAGCACGACAACCTTCCCGCGCAAATCGGAAAGTTGTTCCGGGCTCCCATTCAATTCAAACGAAAATGGTTTTGCCATGGATCCTGCTGGACTCGCCTCGCCGTACTTGTAACTGGGCATAGCAAACAAAATCAGCAGCCCGACGACAGCTCCCAGCATAATTCCACTTAGGATTTTCCTTTTCATTTTCGCCTTGGATTAACATTTTATACCAGTGTGATATATTTTTCATGAGTCTTGGGTTGTTTTGCTTGACCAGCTCCATTTCTTTCTCTCATCGCATAGCGATGCCTGAAATCTCTGCAATCGTACCGGCGCGCAACGAAGAAGCGAATATCGAGGCATGCGTAACGAGCCTCGCTGCACAGCCAGAAATCGCCGAGATTATCATCGTCAATGACGCGTCGACGGATCGCACAGGCGAAATTTTGCGTGGCCTTTCGAAAACCCAACCGCAATTGAAAGTTCTCGATGCGGATACACTTCCTGATGGCTGGCTTGGCAAGAACTTTGCCGCTTGGTCTGGTGCTCAGGCGGCATGCAGCGAATGGCTCTTGTTCACCGATGCAGACACGGTTCTTCTTCTTGGAGCGGCGCATCGCGCTCTTATAGATGTTCGCGCGCACGACGCGGCGCTCGTTTCGTATTCTCCCGAACAGATCACCAAGACTTTCGCCGAGCGCGCTTTGATTCCGTTTATCTATTGCCGGCTTTCGAGAAAATTTAGCTTCGCGCGTGTAAATAATCCTTCTCTGGCAGATGCTGCCGCAAACGGCCAGTTCTTGCTTATTCGCCGCGATGCGTACGAGCAGATAGGAGGGCACCGTTCCGTCGCAAGTTCTGTGCTCGAAGATGTCGCTTTGGCGCACCGGATCAAGCAGGCCGGATTGCACCTCTATTTTGCAACCGGAAAGGGAATCGCTCGCACGCGAATGTACCGAGGCTTGCGCCCCATGTGGGAAGGCTGGACGAAAAATCTTTACCTTCTGCTCGGTGGAACTCGCAGCGCAATATTGCAAGAATTTTTGAAAATCGTTCCTTGGCTCGCCGTAGCTCTAATCGGGACTGGACTGCTGCTAAGCGGCGAGCTTGGCAGGTGGCTTGTAGTAATCGGATTCACTGATCTCCTGGTGAGGCATGCCCTCTACAGTCGCGAACTAACCGCGAATCGTTATTCCCTGTGGTTCATCCTATACTACGTACCAGCGGTTATTCTCTACGCTGTGGCAATGGGCGCTTCCTCATGCAAATATAATCGCGGTGAGGTGACCTGGAAGGGGAGAAAATATCTCGTTAAAGAACCATGATGCGCATCACGCGAAAACTCGAATTTTCTGCCGCGCACTTTTATCACAATCCCGACCTGTCCCCTGAAGAGAATCGCCGAGTCTTTGGAAAGTGCAACAATCCGCACGGCCATGGGCACAATTATGTTGTGGAAGTGACAATCGCCGGCGAGCCTGACCCGGAAACTGGAATGATTCTGGATCTGAAGGAACTCAAGGAAATTCTCGACCGTGAAGTCATGCAGCGCCTGGATCATCGCCACTTGAATTACGAAGTGCCGGAGCTCGCTGGCAAGATCCCGACGTGCGAGGAAATCGCATCTGCGCTATGGCAAATCCTTGAGCCCAAGATCCATCACGGTCGATTGGATCGGATTCGCTTGTATGAGTCTCCGGATCTATTCGTGGATTGTGTGAGGAACAGCGCGTGAAGCTCTCACTGAATCGCCGCTATTCGTTTCCGGCGTCGCATCGGCTATTTCGTCCGGAATGGACGCACGAGCAGAATGCCAAGATTTTTGGCAAGTGCGCAAATCCTCATAGTCACGGGCACAATTACACGGTCGAAGTGGGCGTTCGCGGACCGGTAAATCGAGCGACAGGAATGATCGCGAACCTCGCGGACCTCGACAGGTTTGTTCGAGAGAAAGTGCTCGACCATTTTGATCATGTGTACTTAAACGAAGAGGTCCCAGAATTTCGCGATTGCGTCCCAACGACGGAGAATCTCTGTCGTGTAATCTTTCGCCGGCTTTCTGGTTTTCCACATGCATGCCTTGTGCGCGTGCGGATCGAAGAAACGGCGAAGAACAGCTTTGAATATACTGTTGATGAGCACGAGTAGGCCAAGGAGTTTAAATGAGCAAAGAAATCACCGAAACGGAAACCATACGTTTAGCAGGAGCCGGTGAAGAAACGATTGCCGATCTCGTTCGGCGCATGATCGTCTTGCTCGGTGAAGATCCCCATCGGGAAGGTCTGCGCCGCACGCCTGAGCGTTTTGAGAAGGCCGTGCGCTATTTGACGAGCGGTTATCGGCAAGACTCCGACAAATTGCTGAATGGCGCGACGTTCAGCGTCTGCTATGACGAGATGGTGGTTGTCAAAGACATCGAAGTGCACAGTCTCTGTGAGCACCACTTGCTGCCATTCTTCGGAAAATGCCATGTTGCCTACATTCCATCAAAGAAAGTCATAGGTCTGAGCAAGATTGCGCGCTTGGTCAACATGTTCGCCCGCCGCCTGCAGATTCAGGAGCGCCTGACCAACCAAATCGCCGAAGCCATTCAGCAGAAGCTTAGTCCGCAGGGAGTCGGCGTCATTATCGAAGCGAAGCATCTTTGTATGGTTATGCGCGGCGTTGAGAAGCAGCACTCGTCCGCAGTGACCAGCGCCATGCTGGGTGCATTCCGCGAGAACAAACAGACGCGCGACGAATTTCTGGCGCTCGTCAACGGGAAGCATACATAACCGGTCCAGCACTTTTGGCCGTGAAGTTATGCTTTCGGCGGCAACACCATCTGAATCATGAAAAAATAAAATTCTTCTATTAAACTTGCGTTCATCTGTGCTACGCTTTTTGGGACACGGAAGAGACAACGCTTAGAGCAGGGTGTGGAGATTCAGGAGGGAATTGAGTTGAGCGAGGCCAAAATAGGCGTCATCGAGCAATACCGGCGGGCCGAGAAGGACACCGGTTCTCCGGAAGTGCAGATTGCACTTCTCAGTGAACGCATCAGCTATTTGACCACGCATCTCAAATCCCACGTAAAGGATCATTCTTCACGGCGCGGCCTCATTATGATGGTGAATCGCCGCCGTCGGCTTTTGGAATACCTGAATCGCCGCGACCCAGATCGGTACCGCGAGATTGTCGAGAGACTTAGTTTGCGCAAATAGGACGGCTTATTCAGAAAGCCGATTGCACTCCCATCCGGAAGTACCTTCTCCGCATCGAATTGACTTGTGGGGCCGCGTGGGTAATTGTGTGCGCAAACCTTATTCCGCAAGCGCGTAGCCTTTTTTATGCTCCTCAACTGTGATCTCTTCCTGAAAAGCAGGAATTTTCTCCTGTAACGTGAAAACGCTCCGGCATACCGGACGCAGAAGGTGAATTGGAATGGCACATCAAACTAGTGTGGAAATTGGCGGACGCCAGATGAGTTTCGAGACGGGCAAGATGGCCCGTCAAGCCAACGGAGCCGTTGTGCTTCGTTATGGCGACACGGTCGTTTTGTCGACCGCGTGCATGGATAGCAAAGCAACTGAAAAGGATTTTCTCCCGTTAACTGTCGATTATCGCGAGTACACCTACTCCGCCGGGAAAATTCCCGGCGGGTTTTTCAAGCGGGAAGGCCGGCCGACCGAGCGCGAGATTCTTGTTTCGCGGCTGATTGACCGTCCGCTCCGTCCGCTCTTTCCAGAGGGCTGGTCAACCGAAACGCAAATCGTGAGCATGGTGCTTTCTGCCGACAGCGAGAACGACCCCGATGTCCTCGGCGTTACCGCGGCTTCCGCTGCGCTTTATTGCTCGAACATTCCTTTTAACAATCCTATCGCCGCCGTGCGCGTCGGTTTACTCGATGGCCGCTTGACCGTCAATCCGACAGTCGCCGAACAGAAAACGAGTCTGCTCAATATTGTTGTGGCGGGTTCGGAAGAAGCTATCGTGATGGTTGAGGCCGGCTCGCTCGAAGTTTCTGAAGAAACTGTCGCCGATGCGCTTGCCTTCGGACACGAGCAAATCAAGAAGATCATTGGTGCAATCCGCGAACTTCACAACGTGATCAAGCCGCAAAAGGCGCAGGTCACGCCACCAGCATTCGACGAGGCGCTCGCCAAGCAGATTGAGTCAAAGTATGGCGAACGCCTGCATGACGCGCTCGATACCGCGAGGTACCCCAAACTCGAAAGCTATACTCGCGTTTCCACAATCGAAAAGGAAATGCTGGAAGCTATCCCCGAGGAAGAAAACGACAAACGCAAACTGGCTGTTCGTGCGTTTGAACGGCTCCGCGAACGCATTTTCCGCGATGATGTCGTCAAGAAACACCGCAGACCGGACGCTCGCGCATTCGATCAAATTCGGCAAATTACTTGCGAAATCAGTTTGTTACCTCGCGTCCATGGCTCGGCACTTTTCACGCGTGGCGAAACGCAATCCCTCGCAACGGTCACGCTCGGCACGAAAGACGACATGCAGCGCCTCGATCTGCTCTTCGAGGAAGACGTCTTCAAACGCTTTATGCTGCATTACAATTTCCCTCCGTTTTCTGTCGGCGAAGTGAAAATGCTTCGCGGACCAGGTCGTCGCGAAGTCGGCCACGGCGCATTGGCCGAGCGTGCGCTTGCAAACCTCATTCCATCGGAGGCGGAGTTCCCGTATGCGGTCCGTGTCGTGTCGGACATTCTCGAGTCGAACGGTTCGTCCTCGATGGCTTCCGTCTGCGGTGGCTGTCTCGCACTGATGGATGCCGGCGTGCCGATTAAGGCACCGTGCGCCGGTATCGCAATGGGTTTGGTCGTTGAAGACGATAAGTACGCGATTCTCACCGACATCGCCGGTGCGGAGGATCATTACGGCGACATGGACTTCAAAGTTGCGGGCACGCGGCAGGGAATTACCGCGCTGCAGATGGATATTAAGGTCACCGGGGTCAGCATCGCCATGATGCGCGAGGCGCTCGCACAAGCGCGCAAGGCACGACTGGAGATCCTCGACATAATGGAAGCCGCGATTTCCTCCCCGCGCACTGAGATTTCCGTCTACGCACCACATCTTTCCACACTCACGATTCCTACGGACAAAATCCGCGACCTGATCGGACCCGGCGGCAAGAATATTCGTGCGATCACTGAGGCGACCGGATGCAAAATCGACGTCCTCGACGACGGCACGGTGCACATCTTCGGCGTCAACGGCAAGGCTGCAGAAGAGGCTCTCAATCGCGTTCGCATGGTTACTGCCACCGCTGAAATTGGCAAGACTTATCTCGGCAAAGTGGTCCGTATCGCCGAATTTGGTGCATTCGTTGAGCTCTTTCCGGGCACGGATGGACTTCTGCACATCAGTGAGATTGCCGAACAACGCATCCGCTCCGTGCGCGATGCGCTCAAGGAAGGCGATCAAGTGATGGTGAAGGTTCTCGCCATCGAAGGCAATAAGATCAAACTGAGCCGCAAAGCTCTGTTGCGGGAGGCTCGCGAAAAGCAAAAGACTCCTGAGCAAACAAACGGTGGCCAGGCATCGGCTGCGGAAGCTGCTAGCTGACAGCTGCCCGCAGCTGTAAACATATAAAAGGCGAAGAGGGAAGCGCAATTTTGCTTCCCTTTTTATTTTCTGGTCGGAAACGGCTGTTTGCAGAACGGTTCGAAGCGATCAAAGAACTCGGCAACGCGTCTGTTGGATTTGCGCCTAATTGATGCGCTCAATCCGCGCGCCCAGCGCGCGCAGTTTGTTTTCAATCCTCTCGTATCCTCTATCGATGTGATAGACGCGGTCTATATACGTTGTGTTGTCGGCAACGAGCCCCGCAAGCACCAGCGACGCGCTCGCGCGCAAATCCGAAGCGATGATCGTCGCCCCACTCAGCGGCGTGGGTCCGTGGACGATGGCCTTGCGGTCTTCGATCTCTATATTTGCGCCCATGCGTAGTATCTCGCTTGCATGCATGAATCGATTCTCGAAAATTGTCTCCGTGATGACGGATGTGCCTTCCGCTTGCGTCGCCAGCGCCAGATACTGCGCCTGCATATCCGTTGCGAATCCGGGATATTCCTCCGTTGTCACGTCCGCTCCGCGCAGCTTTGCGGGGACTCGCACGCGCAGACTGCTGCCGCCTTCGGGAGTAATCTCAACGCCACACTCGTGGAGCTTGCCGATGATGGCGCTCAAATGTTTTGGCTCGCAGTTAGTGAGTAGAATCTCGCCGCGAGTAATTGCTCCTGCAACTAGGAAAGTTCCAGCTTCGATGCGGTCGGGGATCACTTTGTGCGTCGCGCCATGGAGTTTCGCAACGCCATGCACGCGAATCATCGATGTGCCTGCGCCTTCGATTCTTGCCCCCATTTTGATCAGTAGGTCAGCTAAATCGGTCACCTCTGGCTCGCGCGCGCAGTTGGTCAGTACCGTCTCTCCTTCGGCCAGCGTCGCTGCCATCAGTATGTTTTCCGTTCCAGTAACGGTGATTTTGTCGAAATGAATCTCCGCGCCGCGCACCCGGTTGGCTCGCGCTTCGACATATCCGTGGTCGATGTTTATACTTGCCCCCATTTTTTCGAGGGCCTGGATATGCAAATCGATCGGCCGTGCGCCAATCGCGCATCCCCCAGGGAGCGAGACACGCGCATAACCAAATCTCGCGACCAGCGGTCCCAGCGTCAGCACAGACGCCCGCATAGTCTTCACCAATTCGTACGGTGCTTCCGTATGTGAGATCTCTTCCGTTTGAATAGTCATCGCGGATGGCGGAAGATCCTGCGCGACGACGTGCGCTTTCATGTGCGCCAGCAGCTTTGCCATCGTGATGATGTCGCGTACGCGCGGCACATTGTCGAGGTGGACTTTTTCCGAGGTCAATAGCGCTGCGGCCATGATCGGAAGAGCAGCATTCTTGGCGCCGCTGATCCGCACGGTTCCTTCCAGCCGCTTCCCGCCCTCGATTTTGAATCGGTCCATCGCCTTCTCAGTTCTGCGCCGCGACACGCGCGGAGCGACCCGCACTCGCAATGGCTTCACGTATGTTGCCATGATAAGCCGCCAATCTGGCTCGCGCTGTCCTCGCATCCAGCCTGGCCTTCAGCATCACCACCGCCACACGCGAATCGTCTCCTGCTTGACCCAGTGCGTGTCTCGCAGTCAACAGAGTCGTACCCGTGGCTTCAGCCAGATTCCTCAGCGCTCTTTGCCGTAACTTCTGATTTGTCTTCGCCACATCGATCATCCAATTGTCGTAGATGTGGCCGAGACGAACCATCGCCGTGGTAGAAAGCATGTTCAGCACCATCTTCTGCGCCGTTCCCGATTTCATCCTCGTCGAACCGGCGATGACTTCCGGTCCCGTCAGCGGGGCGATCGTCAAATGCGCCGCGCGCGAAATTGGGGTTTTTCGGTTCGTGGTGACCGCAATTGTGTACGCTCTGTGCCTGCGGGCGAACTTGAGGCTAGCAAGAACGAATGGTGTCGATCCACTGGCGGCAAGGCCGACGACAACGTCGTGTCGCGTCAATTTCCGCGTTCGCAACTCCTGGGCTCCGGCGTTCGCGTCGTCTTCTGCGCCCTCGACGGACTCTGTAATGGCTCGTTTCCCTCCAGCAATGATTCCTTGCACCATCGTCCGTTGCACACCGAACGTCGGCGGGCATTCCGATGCATCCAGAATCCCGAGCCGACCGCTTGTTCCTGCTCCTATGTAAAACAGCCGGCCGTTTTTTTTCAGCCTTACGACAATCTCATCCACGGCCCGCGCGATCTTCGGAAGCTCCCGCTCTACCGCAGTCGCAACAAGGGTATCTTCGCGGTTAATAATCCGTACAATTTCCCGCGTGGTTTTCAGATCGAGATTCCGCGAACGCGGGTTGGACTTCTCTGTTCTAGCGTATCGCGATCGGGCGGAATTCACAGGAGGGATTATAACCGTCCATAAAGCAACCACGGCGTCAACATGGATGGAACGTGCGAGGATTGCGACGTGCCAGTCATCTAGGGATCCTACTTTTCTTTGGCGGCTAAAACCAGCGCTTCAAGGACAGCGTTGTGCAGGGCCGGGCGCACTTCGCGAATCTTGTCGTTGGACGCGAAGGGATGAACCCGATTCGTGAGCAGAATGACAAACAGCTCTTTTTGGGGGTCGATCCATATTGAGGTTCCCGTGAATCCATTGTGGCCGTAGCTCTGGGGAGAAAAATAAAGCCCACTGGACGAATTTTCGGTCGGGACGTCCCAGCCAAGCGCTCGAGCCGAATTGCCCACGTGCACGCGCCTCGTGAATTCGCTCGCTATAGCGCGCGGAAACACTCGCCGATGCGCATACACACCGCCGTTCAGCATCATCTGCGCAAAAATGGACAGGTCCTGAGCTGTAGAGAACAAACCCGCGTGCCCTGCGACTCCGCCCATCGCGAAAGCATTTGCGTCATCGACTTCGCCACGCAAATGCCGTTTGCGGAAAGCGGCATCGTCTTCCGTCGGCGCAATCTGCAGGCGCAAGTTTCGCGGCGGCGAAAACCACGAATGCTCCATCCCCAGCGGGGTGAAAATCCTCTCGTTCGCCAATTGATCAAGAGTTTTGCCCGAAATCCGCTCGACGATTTTCCCAAGCAGCATAAAGCCCAGGTCCGAGTATTCGATTCTCGTTCCCGGCTCGGCGATCAGCGGCTCCATGCAAACAAGTTTCAGCACATCTTGCGACCCCTTCGCGGTTCTGTAAAATTCACGATGTGCTGGCAATCCTGAGGTGTGCAGCAGCAAGTCGCGCACGGTCACCTTCTCGCGTAGCTTCACATCAGGGCCGTTTCGCCATTCGTTCAGGTAACGCGAAATGGGTGCGTGAATGTCCAGCAGCCCTTTGGCGGTGAGCACCATGACAGCAGAAGTTGTCACGACAGGCTTCGTCAGGGATGCCAGGTCATAAACCGTCTGGGTGCTTACTTTGGCAGCTTTCTTGTCGTAGGTCAGTTTCCCAAACGGATGTACAAGCAGTTTTCCCTGATGCCCAACGGCGAGCACGCCTCCTGGAAACGCACGTTCCTCTGTGGCGCGCTTCAAAATATCGAATGCTGGTTTCAGTTGAGTATCGATTGCGGCTCCCGCGCATTCGAGCCGCATAGGGTTTGCCGCGAGTTCCATGCCGTCTCCCGGTTTTGCAACTCCTGGAATGCGCACGGGTACTTTGCCGCGAATATCAATTTGTCCAAACATCGCCCGAACCATCGCTCGCTGGACCACATCTTGCGTTCCAAATCCGGCAATCCACGTTTTCACATTCGCAAAGTGCCCCACGACGTAAGGGCTGCCGAAGCAAGCAACGATCGAAGATTTTCCTGTGCTCAGCACTTTGTCGATTAGTGCAACCTGCGCCATCGGAAGATCTACCGAACCTTTGCGATCCGCGACACGGACGAACACGGCCACGATAACGACATCATAAGTTTCCGCGCTAGGCAGTTGCGCAGTGCCAGCCAGCGCATATTTCGCGTCCGCGCGCATAACTTGCAATTCACTCACCCGCTCGCGCAATTCACTCTCGATCAGTGCACCCGGATACGGATCGGGGTCCACGGAAATAACAATAAGCAGCGCGCGCAGTGCCCGCCTCGCATCGAGGGGCAGCAGCCTCTGGCCGTCGCGCAACAAAGTGATTCCACGATCAGCAATTTCCTGGGCAGCTGCTTTATATTCCGGCCTGCCAATGGCAGCACTGAGTTGATTTAAATCAACCATTCGTCGCTTGTCGAGGTTCAGCCGCAGTTTCCCTCGCAATATTCTCCGCACGGCCTCATCCACTCGGCCCAGCGGCAACTCGCCCGACTCGACCGCTCGCCGGAGTCCCTCGATGGCCGCATCCGGGTTCGGAGGAATTAGCAGCATGTCGATGCCTGCTGCAATCGCGCGTGCGGCAATCTCCGCAGACGAACCAATTTTTGTTATCCCGCCCATATCGAGGGCGTCCGTCACAGCAATTCCTGCAAATCTCAGATCCTTTCGCAGCACGTTCGTCAGCACGCGACGCGACACTGTTGCCGGCACATCTCCCTCAGGTTCCAGTGCTGACACAGCGAGATGTCCTGACATGATCGTCGCGACGCCCACGTCAATTGCTGCGCGAAAAGGAAACAGGTCAATCTTATTCAATTCATCGAGGCGGTGCGGGACCACAGGCAGTGCCAGATGCGAGTCCACGCTCACGTCGCCGTGGCCGGGAAAGTGTTTTGCCGTTGCCAGAGCACCGTTCTCCTGAACGCCACGCACATATTGCGCCACAAATTCCGCAATGCGCTGAGGATCCTCACCAAATGACCGAGTGTTGATGATCGGATTTTCGGGATTTGCATTGACATCCGCGACGGGCGCGAAAACCCAGTTCACTCCCGCTGCCAGTGCCTCGAGCGCAGTGATCTTGCCGACCGTATATGCATTGTGCGCATCCCCTGTGGCCGCAACTGCCATTGCAGTAGGGAATGCCGTTCCGTCCGACAGTCGCATCGCCGTGCCGTTCTCAAAATCAGCGGCAACAAGCAGAGGAATTTTTGCCACTTGCTGGAGCTCATTGGCCAGCGCCGCCGTCGGATACGCTTGGCTGCGCTCGATTCCTGTCGGAGTGCGTCGCGCTTGCACCATGATCCCACCGACATGTTTTTCTCGGACTAACCGCAAGAGTTCTTTATATTCAAAGCTCTCGACCGAAGTTAGTCGGCCCCAAAAATTGACCGTCACGAGTTGCCCGAGCTTCTCCTCAAGCATCATTCTCTTCAGCGTCGTTTCAACCCATTTTCCCCCGCTTTGCGCCTTGGGTCGCTTCGTTATTTTCTTTTTTCTGGCAGTAGTGCGTGGAGTCATGATCGCATGAGTGTAAAATCAATTCGATTCAGGGTGCCGCTCGTTCTCCTGGCGCGCATTCAACCATTGACGCTTGCATGTTGCGGCTGTATATAGCACACGGTTCTATGGCACACAATAAATCCACTCGATTGATGTTTCAAACTCGCATCGTTGCTTTTTTCTCATTTGCCGCCCTCGCTGTGCAACCCGTGTTAGCGCAGGCGCGGAAGGCAAAAACTCTTGCGCAGGTGAGAAAGCCTGGCGCGAGTCTTTCCGTCCTCGATTCAATCCTCAATGATGCTGTTGCCCACGACGAAATTCCCGGTGCCGTCCTACTCGTCAGCCATCGCGGCCGCGTTATCTATCGCAAAGCCTTTGGCTACCGTGCGCTGATTCCTCATCGCGAGCTCATGACCGTCGACACGATTTTCGATCTCGCTTCACTCACCAAACTTTTTGCCACCACGCCCTCGATTATGCGCCTTCTTGAGCGGGGCAAGATTCGCCTCAATGATCCGCTCGTGCGTTACATGCCCGAATTCGCCGGGAATGGCGCAGACGACGTCAAATCCCAAATCACAATTCGCATGCTCCTTACCCACACTTCCGGCTTTGCCCCCGATCCGCCTCTTTCCGCTGCGCTTCTGGGCGAAGGCGCACTTATGAAGGAAATCGACACCGAGACGTTGATGGCCCCTCCCGGCGATCGCTTCATTTATAGCGACACGAATTTCATTCTACTCGGCGAGCTCGTAAAACATCTCACCGGCAAGCGCCTCGATGAATACGCGGCGGAAAATTTTTACAGGCCGCTTGGCATGATGCATACTCGTTTTTTGCCACCCGCATCATGGATTCCGCGAATTGCACCCACCGAAGAAGTCGATCTCCCGCCCGGAGCGAAGCCTGGTTCGGGTCTTGGGCACGTCCTGCGCGGTGTCGTCCATGATCCGCGATCGCGTGCTATTGGAGGCGTGGCCGGTCACGCCGGACTTTTCTCCACCGCCGATGACATGGCAATTTTCTGTCAGATGCTTCTGGATGGCGGCCGCATCCCGGGCCGTCCAGGTCACATTTTTTCAGCGGCCACGGTTCACAAAATGACGACGCCGCAAACGCCTCCTTGGAGTCCCAACGTTCGCGGCCTCGGATGGGATATCGACACGGCCTATTCCTCGCCGCGCGGAGACCTTTTCCCACTCAGCTCCTATGGCCACACAGGTTTCACTGGCACATCCGTTTGGATCGATCCATCAAGCCAGACTTTCATCATTTTGCTGACCAACGCTGTCCATCCCTATGAGCGTCCAGCGATATCGAGCCTCCGCGCCAAGGTGGCTACCGTCGTCGCCGCGGCCCTCAATGTGGGCGAAACTCATGACTTAACTTCCGAGGTCGAGCGCAGCATCTATACCGTTCGCCCCTACGGCCTCGACGGTATTTACCATCGCAGCGACCGAACGTCCACCGGCATCGACGTCCTCGAGCAGGAAAATTTCGCACCGCTCGCAGGCAAGCGCATCGGCCTCATCACCAATCAAACTGGCGTTGACCGCGCCGGTAAGCGCACGATTGATGTTCTCGCACACGCTTCTGGTGTGAAGCTTGTTGCCATTTATAGTCCCGAGCACGGCATTTTCGGCAAAGCCGATTCAAGCGTTTCTTCGACCACGGACGCTGCCACCGGCCTGCCCATTTATAGTCTCTACGGCGAGACGAGGCGTCCCACTCCCGAAATGCTGCAGGGTATCGATGCCCTTGTGTACGATATTCAAGACGCGGGCGTGCGTTTCTACACCTTCATCACCACGATGAGTTATGCAATGGAAGCGGCTGCGCAGCACCACATCTCATTTTATGTTCTCGACCGTCCCGATCCTCTTGATGGCATCACCATTGAGGGCCCCATGCTCGATCGCGACAAATTGAACTTCGTCGGCTATTTCCCTATGCCCATTCGCTATGCGATGACGCTGGGCGAGCTCGCACAAATGTTCAACGCCGAAAACAAAATCGGTGCCGACTTGCATGTCGTCGCCATGAAGGATTGGCATCGAGAGGATCCTTTCCAAACGACGGATCTTGCATGGATCGCACCTTCTCCCAATCTGCGTTCACTCAACGCCGCGCTTCTCTATCCCGGCATAGAAATTCTGCAAGCAGGTGGCGTTTCCGTCGGTCGAGGCACCGATACTCCATTTGAACTCTTCGGCGCGCCATGGGTTAACGCGTCTCAGCTCGCCGATGAGCTCAATCACGATTTTGTCCCTGGCGTGCGTTTCGTTCCTACGCAATTCACGCCAACCTCCGGCCTTTACGCGGGCGAGTTCTGCCAGGCGATTTCACTCGTCATCACAGATCGCGCATCGCTGAATTCCATGCTCATGGGCTTGCAAATCGCCGTGGCGCTGCACAAGCTCTACCCGGATCACTTTTCGCTCGACAAGATGATCGAGCTAATCGGCAACGCCGACACTATCGCCAAACTGAAATCTGGAGAGGCGCCTACCCGCATCGTATGGGATTGGCAGGATAATCTCGACCAATTTCGCAAAATGCGCGCGAAATACCTGATTTACCCCGACTAAATCGCATGGCCGTACCGCGCAACGAAGCAAATCAGAGTAAACCAAAAGCCTGGCTTGCCTGGAGCAGCGGAAAGGATAGTGCGTGGTCTCTGCATGTTGCGCGCCAGCGCGGCGATTTAGAGGTCGTCGCCCTGCTCACCACTGTGAATCGCACCTACAGTCGCGTCGCCATGCACGCGGTGCGTGAAACGCTCCTCGAAGCCCAAGCTGCAGCTGCGGGATTACATCTCGTGAAAGCTCCCATCCCCTCGCCGTGTCCCAACGAAGTCTACGAGCACGCCATGGCTGCTGCCCTGTCTCAAGCTCGCGCTGAAGGTGTGACGCACGTCATCTTCGGCGATCTTTTCTTGGAGGATATCCGCAAGTATCGTGAAGAAAATCTCGCGAAATGCCACGTGATCCCTGTATTCCCTCTTTGAGGCCGCGATACCGAGTTTCTCGCGCGCGAAATGATTGCTGATGGCCTCCGCGCCTATATTACGTGCGTCGATCCGAAGAAACTCGATGCCAGTTTCGCAGGCCGCGCTTTCGATTCGCAATTCCTGGCCGACCTGCCTGCCTCTGTGGATCCGTGTGGCGAAAATGGAGAATTTCACACTTTTGTCTGTGCCGGCCCGATGTTTTCTGCTCCAATCTCTGTAGAGGCCGGTGAAGTTGTCCATCGCGACGGCTTCGTCTTTGCCGACTTCTCCCGGTTTCAACCGCACGCGCCTTACCTTGAACTTGAGCCGCGAACCCCGCGAAGGCAAACTCGCACTAAGCGCATCGTCTCGCTTCTTTCCTCCGCAACGGAAATTTTCTATGCACTCGGCCTCGGCGATTCTGTTGTTAGTGGCACGCATGAGTGCGATTTCCCGCCCGAGGCAGTCGGCAAGCCACCGTTGATTCGTCCGCGCGTCGATCCTTCCGCACCGCCTGCGGAACTGGATCGCCAAGCACGAGAGCTCGTCGGCCGTAGCAAACTATTTTGGTGGAATCGCTCGCACACTGGAAGGTTGTTGATCCAGGCAGGAGATATTCTCTTCACGTCCGTTCGCGACGAGTTCGCAGTCAATTTCCTGCGCCGTGCGAATCGCATCGCTGCGTTTAGTACCGGAAGCTTCCGCACAGTGCGAACGCCCGTGAAAATCAACGCACACCTGGTAGCGGTAAACGCTTTGATGGAATGATGAATACGCGAGCAGTGCGACAAAAATCACTCCCGCAATCACGATGTACCATTTCATATTCACGCGCTTCGCCGTTCCTGCCATCTTCTCTCCTTTCTACCGCACACCTCGCCGAGGAACCGCACCGGAGTCATTTTTCGACGGTTCGATGTGATTCTTTAGCCCCTCCTCGTCGTGCAACTTCTCGTCGAATGTACCTGCGCAGATTCTCCGGCAATGTCGCAGCCGCCGAGAGTTCGTGCAGATCGCGCATCGTAATGTCGGGCAAAAATCGCATCACGGCAGCAAGCGGCGCTGCGGGATGCCGGATGAGCGCCATGCGGACATTATATTCGCATGACCATCGAGGATGTTTCGCTATGGATGCGACCACGCGCTCATGCACCCCAGTGCGCGCTAGGACACGGAGGATTTGCGCTTCGTTGAGAAACGGATTATTCAGTGCCAGGGAAGCCGCTTGAGGATGCCCCTCTCCAAGAATTCCGCATGCCACTCGCGCCGTCCCACGCCGTGCCAGCGTCAGTTTCTCTCCAATCGGCAAGTGCGGAAGCCGCTGCAAGAGGACCTCTTCCGCAAGCCGTCGAATTTCTCCCGGCACCGAGGGCAGCAAGCTCACCTCGACCAAATCAAAGAGAAAAAGCTGTCGCAGTAAGGTTATCGCGATGCGCCGCGGGCAGTGCGGATGCCTCACCATACGCACCCGGACGCCTTCATTTTTCTTCCACGAAGGATGCTGTGCGATCGCCCCTAGAATGGACTGCGTCAATTCCAGCCGTTCGAGCACAATGCACACATCACTCTCTGTCAAATTCGGATTTGTGAGAATGGCGGTCAAAATCTCTTCGTTTGTTTCGTGAAGAAATGCTCGCAGGGCGTCGCTCGACGCTGTCTTCGCCTCGTGGATTTGCCGCTTTGAGTCAGGCTCCATGCGCCGCGACGTTTCCGAGACTCTTGCGGGCCATTTCAGCAGCAGCTCGCGCCGGTGAAATGCGTAGCGATGCTGGCCGCGCGCCCGGTGCGACCCGCATGATTTCGTCTTCGAGCGCCGAATCGAAGCGCGTCGAGTGTCCGAATGCTCCGCCAGATTTCACCAGAGAAAACACCTGCTCCCTCATGCCCAATTTCTCGATTACACTTTGCGCCAGTGTCGCTAGCGATTTCGCCGAAGTCGTCAAAATTTCTTGCGCCATCGCGTCTCCTTCATCCGCGGCTTCACGCACGACCGCAAAAAGCTGAGGGAAAATTTTGTCCGCGCGCCTCGCGACCCGTTCGATCAGCACGTCCCAGTCGCGCGCCTTCTCCGCGAGAAGAATTTTCTCGGCCAAACTCGAAGCGGGCGCTGCGCTGTCCCGTGCACGAAGTGCGGCGTAGACGGCCCGACGTCCAATATCGTACGCGCTGCCATCGTCTCCAATCCACGGACCCCAGCCGCCGGCCCGCGCATATTGTCCGCCGGAATTCCTCCCGCACGCCGCCGAGCCTGTCCCTGCGATCACAACAATCCCGGCGTCTTCGCCTAGTCCGGCTTCCAGTGCAATCTCGATATCCGTCGTGACGCGAATCACCGACTGCGGGAACGCATGGCTGAAATACGACTGAACTCGCCGCGCGACACGCGGTCTTCCCGCGCCAGCAATTCCCGCGCAGAGCGCCCGAACCGATTCCGCTCGCTCATGCGCCTCTGCAAGCGCACGCTGTGCAGACTCGCCCAGCACGCCGCACGCCTTCGCAAAACCGGAACGCAGTGGATTCGCTCCCCCTCCGCGCGCTTCACTCAAAAGCCGGCCCGTGCCGTCGATCAGAACACAATCCGTCTTAGTTGCTCCCGCGTCGAAACCGAGGAAAATCGCCATGGCCTTACTCGCTCCTTCCACTTGCGGCAACTCTTACCTTGCTTGACACTCGCGAGACAAGCCAGTTAGCATCGGCCCCTTTCACCGGCATCGCCCATGCGCATCGGCACAATCGATCTTGCCATCATCGTTCTCTACCTCGTCGGCGTCACGGTATTCGGTGCTCGCTACCGCCGTGGCCAGCATACCATCCGTGATTATTTTCTTGGCGGCCGCACCGCTCCGTGGTGGGCCTTAGCCTGCTCCATCGTTGCCACGGAAACTTCCACACTCACGATCATCAGCACGCCCGGCATCGCTTATGGCGGCGACATGGCGTTTCTCCAGCTCGTGGTGGGCTATCTGGTGGCTCGCGTCATTCTCTGTATTATTCTAATACCACAGTATTTTCGCGGCGAGTTTTATACTGCCTACCAGCTCCTTGAAAAACGCTTTGGCGCTCGCACGAAATCCGCCGCCGCAAGTATTTTCGTCGTCACCCGCGCTCTGGCGGAGGGCGTCCGCTTTGCGGCCATCGGAAAAGTTGTCAGCATCATCCTGGGCACCGGCGATCGCGTCTCAGTCCTGGTAATCACTTTGCTCACCCTTTTTTACACATTCCAGGGTGGCATGCGCGCCGTCATTTGGACCGACGTGATGCAATTCTTCCTGTACATTGCAGGTTCCGTCGCCGCGTTTTTCCTTTTGCTTCATCGCATTCCGGCTGCCTGGCCAGGAGTCGTTCATGCCGCCGCGGCCGCCGGCGGCAAACTGCGCATCTTCGATTTCCATTTCAGCCTTACGCAGAGCTACACGTTCTGGTCCGGTGTGATCGGAGGAACATTTCTCACCATGGCCAGTCACGGCACGGATCAAACCATGGTTCAGCGACTTCTTGCCGCGCGCAACGAGCGCGACAGCAAGAAAGCTCTGCTCGCAAGCGGAGTGATTATTTTCTTTCAATTTGCGCTGTTCCTCGTCATCGGCGTGATGCTATTTGTCTATCGGCAGCACATACCCTTTGGGATTCCCGGTAATGATCCAGATCGCATCTTCCCTGAATTCATCGTCACGCAAATGCCCGCGGGCCTCGTCGGCATCGTCCTCGCCTCAATCTTCGCGGTGGCTATGTCCAATGCGAGTGGTTCGCTCAATTCTCTTGCTTCTTCCAGCATGATCGATTTCTCAGCCTGGCGCGGTGTTTCCGCGTTTGACCCTGACAGACAATTACGCCACTCTCGTTGGTGGACGGTTTTTTGGGGTGCCCTCCTCGGCCTTTTCGGCTTGATTCACTGGGGGCCTGTGCTCGTCGCCGGCCTTACGATCGCCTCAATCACATACGGAAGCCTGCTCGGAGCGTTTCTGCTCGTAATTTGGAATCATCGCGCCACCGCCCGCGGCGCCATCGTGGGCATGTGTGCTGGTCTTCTCGGCATGATCGCTGTCAAACGTTTCACTCCGTTGGCCTGGACGTGGTACGTTCTTGCTGGCACGCTCATCACCTTCGCTGTCGGCTCGCTTGTGAGCGCAACGAGAAAATTGAGTTCCGATCCCGGCACTGATGCCGCCTTATGAACACAAACGCTAAAAAGCCGCTCGATTTGGTCCGTGACTTGAGCCTGGTGGCCGCTGTCGCCATCGTCATCGGTCAGACGATCGGCACCGGCGTCTTTATCGTTCCCGCAGAGATGGCACGATCGGCAGGCTCTGCGAGTTTGGTCACGTTGGTTTGGATCATTGCTGGCGTGCTCACACTTTTTGGCGCTCTGAGCGCAGCCGAGTTGGGCGCAGCGATGCCCGAAGCCGGCGGCACCTATGCGTACTTGGATCGCGCCTATGGGCGCGTCTGGGGATTTTTGTACGGCTGGATGAATTCCGTTCTGGGTGGTCCTGTAGCCATCGCGACAATTTCAGCAGGGTTCGCCCGTTTCGCAGGCTTTCTTTTCCCTGCATTGGCCGCGCCAATATTCGTCTGGCATGTTCCACTGTTGGCGAGCCATTCGGTTCCACTCGCCATAACCTGGGCTCAAGTCATTTCCGTCGCCGTCATCATCGTAGTCACGCTGGTGAATTGTTTGAGCGTTAAACTCGGCGGCGAAATTCAGATTACCCTCACAGTCATCAAAATCACCGCAATTCTTGCCGTTATCGCATTGGGGTTTGCGTTCGCACGTCATGCAAATTCCCATCCATTTCCCGGCCCGGGATCGAACGTCGCCAGCATCTCCGGTTTTCTCACGGCCATGGCTGCTGCGCTCTGGGCCTATGACGGCTGGGCCAATCTCACTATGGTTGGCTCCGAGGTCAAGGACCCTGGTCGCAATATTCCGCGCTCACTTTTCGCCGGAGTTCTGGTGGTTTGTGCACTCTACTTGGGAATGAGCGCCGTCTGCTTCTACGTCCTACCTTTCGCCAAAGTCGCCTCTTCACCCTTTGTCGCTGCCGACGTCGTCGCGAAGGCCATTGGCCACAATGTCGCTAGTTGGATCGCCATTGCGACTATGCTCTGCGCGCTCGGTTCCATCAATTCCTCAGTGTTGACCAACGCGCGCGTGGATTACGCCATGGCGCGCGACGGATTGTTTTTCCGTGCCGTCCGCGGCGTGCATCCCAGGTTTCTCACGCCCGTGCCCGCGCTTTTCTTTCAAGCTACCATCGCTTCTTTGCTCGCTCTCACGGGAACATTTGAGCAGCTCGCCAACCTCTATGTCTTCGCACAGTGGATTTTTTATGGCCTGCAAACTGCAGGTGTTATTTGGTTGCGGCACAAAGATCCCAGTATGATGCGGCCTTACAAAACCTGGGGATATCCCATCATTCCGATCCTTTTCGTAGTCGGTGCCATTGCTCTTACCGTGAATTTATTGATCGCTATGCCCATTCGTTCCTTCATTGGCCTCGCGTTGATTCTCTCGGGGTTGTTTTTCTATCGTTCCTGGTCCGAACAACTCCGCACTGGTTCACGATAGATATTGCCCGGGGATGTCGCTATGTTATGTGCCTTTGGCTCCGGTAATTATTACTCACAAATTGTTGATAATCATTGACACCCCACAGGTGCGCGCATAGCATCACTTTCGAGGATTCTCTGGGGCGCTAATCTTACCTTTAGTGGTGGATGAGTGGACGGATCCGAGCGGCGTCGTCACGAGCGCTACGCTTGCAAAGCCACGGTGCAAATCGCATGGGGTAACGTGACGATCAACGCTACCTTGCGCGATATCAGTCTGTCCGGAATGTACTTGGAAACCCAAGAGCCGCTTTGGGCTCGCGCGGAATTTTCCGCGCGCGTTCTGCTTCCTGAAGTTCTCAATGTAAAATGTATCGTGCGCCGGGCCGTTGCCAATTCGGGGATGGTGGTTGAGTTTACGGGGATGAGTCAGGAATCTAGAATGAATCTCAATCATCTCATCTGGAAACTTTCCCATCCGTGACCCATTGTGCCAACTGCGGAGCCGACCGCGTGGCCGACATTTGCGGTCATTGCGGCTTGAACTCCATCGAGGCCGGCCGTTCGGTCCGCCGTGACCTTGTCAATCGCTTGGGTATTTTTCTCGTTGGTGCCATCGCATTTTTCGTTCCTTGCGTCCTTTATCCTCCATTGGAACTCGATGGTATTCTCATCTTTATCGGCGTCGTATTTTTCGCGACGGTTGGTCTTGCGATGTGGGTTGAACGTCTCTCGATTCGCGGCCAGGAAATCGAGTTGCTCAAACGCATCTTCCGCGCTCTCGTTCCAGTTCCGTGGTTGCTTGGCGCGCTGTTATTCATCAATGGCTCGCTGGACCATTCTTCCCCGCAGAATCACGAGACCAGCGTGATCAGCCGCTTCGCCATGCCCGGTCTTCTGCCGATGCACCAACTTATCGTAGATTCCTGGCGCGACGGCCGTGGAGTCGAGCGCATCGCTGTCTCGCGCCAGGATTTCGACCGCTTCCGCGAGGGCCAGCTGGTCGAAGTTCGCGTCGAGGGCGGCTTCGTCGGCATTCCCTGGATTTTCGGCATCTACGACCAGTAGTTCCTCATCGTGCACGCCTCCCGCTGTGGGCTATCTCCCATGCTGTTTATCGCGATAGATTAGATGCAGCTTCGAATGCGTCTACCCGACTCGTTCACAGAACGCATGCCTTTCTTGGATGCTCTCGCGGATGACTGGAATCCTGTTGCGCGCTGGTCGCTCGCCGTCTGGTTGATTTTCTATTTGTTGTTTTTGTATCAGGCCTATCGCCATCAGGGTCCTTTACTCATGATCGATGTTGTTTTCGTCCCCATTCACGAAGGCGGGCATCTTTTCTTTCGCTGGTTCGGAAGCCAATGGCTTTACATCGCCGGTGGCACGTTCATGCAGCTTTTTGTTCCATTTGCCCTCGCGGTCTATTTTGCGTTCAAGCGCCATGTCACCGGCACAGCATTCTGCGCCTTTTTTTTCTTTGAACAGTTCTTGCCCATCGCGACCTATATGGCCGATGCTCGTACTCAGCAACTGCCATTAGTCACGGCAGGTGACAGCGGCTACATCATTCACGACTGGTTTTATCTTTTTTCTAGCGTCCACGTTGTCAATCACGATACGCAAATCGCCGCTGTCGTTCGCGCACTCGGCTGGTGCGGCATGTGCGCAACGCTCGCTTGGCTGTTATGGCGCGGCCGTTCCGCCTGGTCGCCATCAAGCGAGAGATCGTAAGCATAAATCACCCGCCGCGATGTGATTTTTTTATAATGATGGCTGTGCGACTATACACACGGGCGCGAAAATGCTACGTTTGCGCTCGGCAAATTCGCTGCGCGACATGAAATAAAGACGACACAAGGGCGATTCGCAGATGCCACATTCCCTAACCCAATTCTTCGAATTCGCGCTCCTGGCTCTCACGTCTATCTTTTTCCTTGTAGATCCGTTCGCCGTGATTCCGCTTTTCCTCTCGATGACCGTTGATTTTCCGGAGAGTGAACGCCGTCGCATGGCGCAGCGCTCCGCATTGACCTGCGGCATTGTCCTCTGCACATTCGCGCTCGCTGGCAGTTTAATCTTCAAGCTATTCGGAATCACTCTCCCCGCCTTCCAAATCGCTGGCGGAATCATTCTTCTCCAGATCGGTATTGATATGCTGCAGGCAAGACAATCCGGCCAGCGCACCACTCCGGAAGAAACTCAAGAAGGCTCAGCAAAAGAAGACGCGAGCATTATTCCGCTCGGAATGCCGATGCTCGCTGGGCCGGGCGCGATTTCCACGGTGATGGTGCTTATCGGGGAATCGCACACATGGTGGCAACATGGTGTTGTCTACGCGGCAATCACCATTTCATCGATAGCTGCATTTCTGGTTTTAGCGGGTGCGGATCGTGTGGGGCGCTATATGGGCCAAACGGGAATTCGCATTCTCATGCGCCTCATGGGTTTGCTTCTCGTAGCACTGGCTGTGCAATTCGTCGCCAACGGCCTCATCGATTTCGGCCTTCTTAAACCTCCCATCCCGCAATAGCGGTCTGCGCAGAGGAGCCTCCCCTTGGATTGCTGCGCGATGCGAATATGAACTTGCCAAGAAAAGCGGACTGCCGCCAACGCGCACTTGGTGTATATTGCAAGCTGTTGTGGATGTAGAGTCTGGAACCCCGGCTCCCAGATTTGCGTATATTAACGCGTGGATCGCCGACACATGAGTTTTCGCGTATTCGCTGCGGAAGCGCTGGCTGACTTCTATACGACGGCAGCCATCGCGCCGAGTTCATCGCATCTCGCTTCCGCCATGCTCGCACCGCTGGATTTCACGCGCGCGCGTGTCGTTCTCGAATTGGGCGCGGGAACGGGCGCCATCACGCAATCCCTGCTCAATGCGTTGCCGTCATCCTCCACTTTGATCGTCTTCGAGATCAATCTCCGTTTCTGGCGGCATTTGAAAAGGAGCTTCAGAGACCCCCGGCTGGTGCTTATCAATGCGAATGTCGCCAACATGGATGCCGAGCTGAAGCAGCGGGGCTACGAACGGGTCGACGCGGTAGTCTCGTCGCTCGGACTGGGCTTTATGTCCGAGGACCAGCGCCAGACCATTTTCCAGCGCCTCATGCCCTTCGTGCATGAAGATACAATCCTCACGCAATACCAATACATTCATGGACTGCAGTTCGCCAACGGGCGCCTGCGGCGGTTAAGTCTGCGGCCAACGCTCAGCCGCTATTTTCGCTCCGTGCAATCAAAAATAGTCTGGCGAAATCTTCCGCCCGCCTGCGTTTTCACCTGCAAGATGGCTGTTGCTTCTCAGCATTAAAAAAACCGAGAACAAAAATTCACTTCGGTTCGGAATAGAACTTGATGTCCACCGGATCGATCATGTGCGGGATGGGGAGGCCGCGTTTTTCGTAGGCGGCGATGTCGGCTTCGTGCTCGAGCGTCAGGCCGATGTCGTCGAGGCCCTTGAGCAAACAGCGCTTGCGGAAGGGATCGATTTCGAAAGAGCGCTGAAAACCTTTGCCGTCACTGACGGTTTGATTTTCCAAATCGACGGTGAGCGTGTAGCCTTCGTTTTTTTCGATGCGCGAAAAAAGTTCATCCATGTCGGCATCCGAAAGCGTGACGGGCAGGATGCCGTTCTTGAGGCAGTTGTTGTAAAAAATGTCCGCGTAACTCGGCGCGATGATGGCGCGGAAGCCGTAATCACCGATGGCCCAGGGAGCGTGTTCACGGCTGGAGCCGCATCCGAAATTCGCGCGCGCCAGCAAGATCGAAGCGCCTTTGTAGCGCGGCTTGTTCAGCGCAAAATCGGGATTCGGCTTTTCACCGAGTAAATAGCGCCAGTCGTAAAAGAGGACGCTGCCGTAGCCTTCGCGCGTCAGGAATTTCAGGAATTGCTTGGGCACCATTTGGTCCGTGTCGACATTGACGCGGTCCATCGGCGCCGCCAAGCCTGTATGTTTTGTGAATGGTTTCATTCTGCTCTTTCGTCAAATCTCATATCATTCACTCGTGAGCTTCCGAAGGATGGACTTTGCGAGTCCTTCATGGATTTCATTGTGGCGCGGCACTGGTTGAGATTTTTTCGTCTTAGGATTTGTGTGCCAATCATGGCTCCCGCCGTGTCGAACAAGAACGCAGCCACGCTCCTCGAGCTTCCGTACGAGATCGCGTCGCTTCATTCGGTGACAACTAACTCTTCCACCTTGCGAATGTAAGGAACTTCACCCGATTCGATATCGCCAAGCAAATCCTTGAGATTGCTGACCAATTCCTCTTTGGATTCTCCTTGGGTTTCATAGTCGGGATAGTCGTTCAGAAATCCCAGGTAATAGTTGCCATCTTTCCAGTATGTGAACTTCAATGTTTTCATAAGCGGCTCCTCAGTTTCCGTTGCGCCATTTGCGGACGTCGACGAAATGGCCTTCGATCGCTGCTGCGGCGGCCATGAGAGGGCTGACGAGATGCGTGCGGCCGTCTTTGCCCTGGCGTCCTTCGAAATTGCGATTCGATGTGCTGGCGCAGCGTTCGTGCGGCTGAAGAACGTCGTCGTTCATGCCGATGCACATGCTGCATCCGGCGTCGCGCCATTCGAATCCAGCGGCGACGAAAATCTTGTCGAGACCTTCCTCTTCGGCTTGCGCTTTCACGCGGCGCGAGCCCGGAACAACCAGCGCCTGTTTCAAAGATTTTGCGACGTGCTTTCCGGCAACGAGCTTCGCGGCCAGACGGAGATCCTCGAGCCGGGAATTGGTGCAGGAGCCGATGAAAACGCGGTCGAGCGAAATGTCGGTGATGGGCGTGCCGGGCTTCAAGTCCATGTAAACTAGGGCGCGCTCGGCGGCTTTGCGGTCGTTTTCGTTCGTGAAGAGGGAGGGGTCGGGAACACGCTTGGTGATGTCCGTGACCATGCCGGGATTCGTGCCCCAAGTGACCTGCGGAGCGAGCGAGGCAGCATCGAGCTCAACCGTTTCGTCGAATTTCGCACCGGGATCGGACGGCAAAGTTTTCCAGTATTCCACACGCTCCTGAAAATCTTTTCCACGCGGGACAAAGGGTCGGCCTTCGAGATATGCGAAAGTCGTTTCGTCCGGCGCGACCATCCCGGCGCGCGCGCCGCCTTCGATGGACATATTGCAGATGGTCATGCGCGCCTCCATCGAAAACGCGCGAATTGCTTCGCCAGTGTATTCGAAAACGTGGCCGTTGCCGCCGGCGATCCCCAATTTTCCGATGATCGCAAGAATAATGTCCTTCGACGCGAGGCCGTTGCCGAGTTTCCCTTTCACATCAATGCGCGTGGTTCTCGATTTGAATTGCGATAGGCACTGCGTGGCGAGCACGTGCTCGATTTCGCTGGTACCGATGCCGAAGGCAAGCGCGCCCATCGCACCGTGCGTGGAAGTGTGGCTGTCGCCGCAAACAATCATGAAGCCCGGCTGCGTGATTCCCAGTTCGGGTCCGATGATATGCACGATGCCTTGGTTGTGGCTGTGCATATCAAAAAGACGGACGCCGGTTTCAGCACAATTTTTTGCGAGGGCCTTAAATTGTCCGTTGGCATCCGCATCGAGGACAGGAAGGTCACGATTCTTCGTGGAGACGGAATGATCCATCACGGCGAAGGTCAATTCCGGGCGGCGGACTTTGCGGCCAGCAGCCTTAAGCCCTGAGAAAGCTTGAGGAGAAGTGCCCTCGTGGATCAGATGGCGGTCGATATAGATCAGGGAGGGCTGGCCGGGAACTTCGCGAACGACGTGAGAGTTCCAAATCTTCTCGTAAAGAGTGAGCGCAGACATAATTTTATAATCCTATTGTAACAGGCGAGTAATTCGCCGCCAATGCGAAACGATTTGGACGAAGGAGGAAATCCGGGCGTTGCAAGAGACTCGAGAAGACGCACGGAACGAAACTGAGCGTAAAAACGGCAAAACGAAATAGGGTGCGAAATGTGGCGATTAGAAATTGACCGAGCCTTTGTTTTCTATAAGTTACGGGCGATTCTAATTTCAGACGTGTGGCGATTAGAAATGGCAACTTGCGATCCCCTGCGGACGGTTTTCCGCTTTGAAGGCAGTTCAAGCCCCGATGCCAGAATCCAAGCCAAAGAGCCAACGACTGCGAAAAACGGCACCTAGAGACAGAGTGGAATCCTGCAAAGTGCACAGGCAAATGCGTGACCGCTAGGGCGGAGTCTGCCGCGCGCGACGACGCGGAGGGCTTGGCTGCGACTGCTGCGGCACGGGCTGTGGGCATGTCCATTTGTCTCACGGCACCTCACTAAGAGGCTAGCACTCTCGAAATAGAGGTCAAGAGGGAGTGGTCGTGGATTGGGACGGCGGTGGGTGCAGTTCGCTATTGCAATTGGGAGGAAGAAGCGACAGTTGCAAGGATGGCTTGGTCTCCCGGAAGTGGGTCGAATGTGCACGAATTGGTAGCGCTCGAACACGCAAGAACGCCGCGAAGGATCAGTTGGGTCGCCTGAGTGACGGGGAAATGATACGGAAACTTCGCCTTGAGAAGTAAAGCGGAGTAATTTCTCAGTGCGGCAGTCAGCTTGGCATCAGCCGGTTTTGATGGATCGCTAACTACAGAAATGAATTTGACATCCCCAACTTCTGCGCTTAAGCCATCCGATCCTTGCAACGGAGTGCCTGCAGTGAGAAGAACCCAAAACTCGGCGGAGCCGTCGAGCTTCTGCGGATTGGCAATAGTGATCTCACGGCGCTGGTCGGCGTGGGCGAAGGAGATTGCGGTATCAGCACGACTTTCGCCAACAAGTTTGGCCAGACGGCCGCGCGTGTCGACCGGCGGATTCGGGTAAGTTAAAGCCAGCGCGTAGGCATGAATTGCATCTTCGCGGCGGTTCTGTTTTTCATAAATTTGCCCGAGATGATCACCGATGCTCGCATCGTCCATGATGAGCCAGGCAGAGAGAATATAACTCTCCGCCGCCGTCAAATTGCCTTGCTTGAACTCGATCCAACCCATGGTGTCCCAGAAGGTTGCGATGACTTGCACCAGACCAACCTGTGTGGGGCCGACGGTGCCGAGCGAGGCGGCGTTCAATTGCGCTTCGATGGCGCGAATGGAGTTTTCAGAATACTGCTGCGCGATATCGAGATGGGAATTGTTGTCGGCAAGATAAAAGGCAACGTTGTTCCAGGTCATTGGGGAAGGCGACTTTTCCAGCGCGACATGGAAAGCGGCGAGAGCCGCATCATCCTGATGCAAGCCGAGATCGGCGGAGCCCAGACCCACGTTGAGATTGAAATTGTTGGGAGTGATTTTCAGAGCTGTCTGAAATTCCTTTTGGGAGGCTTCGTATTTTTTCTGTTGAAGATAAAGGCCGGCGAGATTGGCGTGCGCATAGCGATCGAGCGGATTGACCTCGATTTGCTTCTGGAATTGCAATTCGGCTTCATCGTAGCGACCGAGCCCTTCATAGGAGTTGCCAAGATTGTTGTATGCGAAGTCGTCATACGGATTCTTTGAAATGGCCTTCTGTAGCGCGGGGACAGCGTCGGCGTAATCTCGCATTTCATTATATACGTGGCCGAGGGCGTTCCAAACGTTCTTGTGGTCGGGATCTTTTGCGCCCGCCGCAGCAAAAAGCTGGGCTGCATGAGCGTAGTTCCGGCTGTTTTCTGCTTCGAAACCCGCATTGTAAAGGTCGTCAGCAGACATCTCCGCGGGAATCGCGCCAGAGCCCGGGGATGAATTGGTGAGGGCGAGCTTCTGGTTTTCGTCCGAGGTGACGGCGTTACGAAAAGCCTCAAAATCGTTGTAGCGCGAGGAAGGAAGCTTGGCGTTGCGCAAAATCAGATGGCGCTCGACCATGACGGTGTTGCCGGACAGAGAATAGTCGGACTCATATTCGCCGTAATCGCGAGTGACGTGAATGGGGACCGAAAGGGCAACTTTGATTTGCGAAGGGAATATGATTCTCCAGAACTCAGTTTCATCATGAATGACGCCGAGCTTGAGCGGGTCGGTAGAACCTTCGTCGGGTTGATCGACATCGTTAAGATCAATACCGTGGCCGGGAAGAGAAAACGCGATGTCTTGTTTACTGAGGTCGATAAAGTTGTAGGTTGAGAAACTGATGTCGATAGCGATGGGTTGGTCGAGATCGTCGACGCCCGTGAAGTGAAAATCACTCACCTTCGGATCCTGCGCGGCAATCAATTCCTTCAACAGGTTTTCAGCGACCTTCTGCCAGTAATTCTGCGGGACGGTACGGAGAACGCCGCGCGTCACGACTGCAAATTCGCCAGTACCGGAGAGTTCGAGGGTACCTTGGAAACCGCCGATGGAATCGACTTTACCTCCCAGCTTGAGGTCAAGCTCGGGCATGAAGGGAGGATTTTGAGGAGTTTCTTCGAGAGCAGAGGTTGTGGCGGAGGGAATCGCCAGGGCTTTCTTGTCGAGAAGCTGGGGCAACAAGAAGCCGAAGGGCGAGACGCCGGGGGTGCTATCCACCCAAACGGGTTTGCCGTCCAGGACGACGATGTTAATGAGATGATCGAACTGCGCAGGAGAGGGGATGTCTGGATCAATTTTACTCGATGAATTAATGAGAACTGGATACGATTGAATTTTTTCGGCAGCGAGAAGGGCCTCGAGGAGAGTTGCCTTGTCTTTGCAATCGCCATACTGATTGGAGAGAACGTCTGCGGCAGGATGAGGCTGGTAACGGCCGACGCCGAAGGAAAGGCTGACGTAACGAATATTTTTTGAGACGTAGTCGTAGATGATCTTGGCTTTGGCGAGATCGGTCGTCTGTCCCTTTACCAATTCATCTGCTTTGGCACGGATTGCATCAGTGACAGCAGCACGAGGCGCTTCCAGGGTCGCATACCACTGGCCGACCCGCTGCCAACTGGCGAAAGTCGAAATCTGTACGTCGGGAATCTCGGGAGCTCTGTTCTTGTTCGTCTTTTTTGTGGTGTCGCCGGAGTCGTCGGGACGCTTGGTGAAGGAAGATTTCCAAGTGTAGATGCGACGGTCGCCCTGATCTTCGATTTTAGGTGGAGCGATGCCGTTTGAAGTCTTGATGTGAATCTCACGGTCGCGCGGGACGTTGGCCTGAAATGATTCGTCGAGCGTGATGTAGGTTTTGTTCGCATTCCAATTGATGAAAAACTGACCGGGGACAATGGGTTGAACGGAGTCCGTGTGGATTTGATATTCGAGTGTGTCACCGACGCCCAGATCGGGGACCGTGACGTGTACCTGACGAATGTCCGTATAAACGGGGGCAATGCGCTCGACGGGCGAGCTCAGGTCCTGCACGGCATCGGACCCGGCAGTCACCACATGACCATCGGGTTTGGTGACACGGATGAATACAACATGGATCTTGTCCGTGGAAGCGTTGTATTCGAACATCAACTGGCCCCAGTTTTGCACGGCTTGGACGCCCTGGATGCGAATGCGGGCATACTGGTCTTCGACACCTGAGCCGTCATTTTCAAAACGAAAACTGATGCGCGCCTGTTCGACGACGGCGGCTTCCTTGCTGTAGTCCGGCGGAGCAGCTTTCGTCGAGCCCGACGAGGGAGCTTGCGCGGGAGGTTGCTGCGCGCGAACCGCTACTGAAGAAGAATAAGCGACAACCGCAGCGAGGAGAATCCCAGCTAACCTAGATTTCATGTTGGCAGGAGAGTAACGCAGAGTAGCGTGCGATTGCAATATCACCAGCGTACCAGAAATAATAAGGAGTCCTCAAAGTATGTCTTGCGCTATCTGAGAATGGCGCGCAAGTGGACAAATGGCTGAAGGTGTGCAAGAGTATCAGTGAATTCGGCCTACAAACGACCGATAAATGTCTTAGGCTGAGGAGGATGCAGAGACATGATCAAGCGTGCAGTATTGTCGTTGGGAGTATGTTTGCTTGCGGCAGGGGCTGGTCTGGCGGCACAGAAGGCTCAGACGGCCAAAACAACGTTCCGCGCTGGCTACGTCATGGATGCCAAGTGCGCGCCGATGGGTATGAAGATGGCGACGAACGAAGCGTGCATCAAGAAGTGCGTCGCTGGCGGGTCAAAGCTGGTGCTCTACGATAATTACACGAAAAAGATCTATCAACTCGATCCGCAGTCGGCGGTTGCCGAGCACGCGTCGCATCATGTGCGCGTCTACGGGACGGTCGATGGGGATACGATCCATGTGACTTCTGTGAAGATGATCATGGCCAAGACGGCGGCCAAACCAGCAAGCTGAAGCGAAATTTGAAAATTGAGAAAGCGGAGCGGGCAGGACTTCGGTTCTGCCCGCTTTTATTTTTGGCAGAGTGGAACTAAACGACTGGACCTTGTGCTGCACAGCGCTTGCCGACAGGATTATGTGCGTTTCGCACGTTATTGACGGACTTTGGCCGGTTTCTTTCGCGCGACGGCCTTCGTGCGGACTCTGTGATAACATGCGCGCTCTTATGCGAATAGGAGAAGAGGAATGACGAAACAACTGGCTCGCGTGATCTCGCTTGTGGTGTGCTTCCTGGGAATTTCGGTCGTGACGCAAGCGCAAGGCGACGCGGCGCTATGGATCTCGCTCGACAGCTTCATCACCAACGCGATGAAGCAATACAAAGTTCCGGGAATGGCGATTGGGGTTGTGCAGAATGGCCGGGCGGTGTACGTGAAGGGCTTTGGCGTGCGGGACATCAACACGCAGCAACCCGTGACGCCGGAGACGCTGTTTGATATCGGCTCGTGTACGAAAGCGTTCACGGCGGCTTCGGCGGCGATTCTCGTTGACGAAGGGAAAATGCACTGGGACGACCGAGTGGATGACTACATTCCCTGGTTTCATTTATACGATCCGCTGGCGGATGAAAACGTGACCATGCGGGATTTGCTGACACATCGCACAGGAATGGGCGGGACGGATTTGCTCTGGTATGGCTCGACCTTTTCGCCGCCCGAGATCATTCGCCGGGTTCGCTACATTCCACCGGCGGCTGGATTTCGATCGATTTTTCAATACCAAAATGTGATGTATGCGACGGCCGGCTATGCCGTAGGAGAAGCGAGCGGAGGAACGTGGCAGGATTTTGTTCGCGAGCGCATTTTCGAGCCGCTGGGAATGCGCGGAGCGGATTTCAGCGCCGTGGACGCGCAGCGGGAGACGGATCATGCCACACCGCACATGAAGCAGCCGGACGGGACCGTGGCCGTGATCCCGTGGCGGAACATCGACAACGTTGCGCCCGCCGGATCAATCAATGCCGGCGTGGGGGACATGGCGAAGTGGATCGCGATGCAGTTGAACGACGGTGTGGCGAATGGGAAAAGATTGATTTCGGAGAAAAGCATGAAGCAAATGCATACTCCGCAAATCGTCGTACCGCAGGGCGGCGAATTCGACCTTTTCTTTCCGAAATCGATGCAATTGACTTATGGGATGGGTTGGTTTATCGGCGACTATCGCGGACACCAATTAGTGATGCACCCTGGGGATATCGATGGATTTGCTTCGCTGGTCGTGCTGATTCCGGAGATTCATACAGGCTTCGTGATTCTGAGCAATCTCGATCATAATCCGGTGCGCGCGGGGTTGGCATACCATTTGATTGACCAGTTGCTGCAGCTTCCCGACGAGGACTGGACGGCGCATTTCGCGAAAGTCGCGGCGACATTTGCGAGCGAGGATGAAAAGGAGACGCAGGAGTGGGAAGCAAAGCGAAATCCTAACGCGAAAGCCACGCACGACCTGGCAGCGTATGCCGGAACGTATCGGAATAAAGCGTACGGCGACGCCATTGTTTCCGTGGATGGCGATCATTTGACTCTCCAGTTTCATTCCGTCCGAGCGGCACTGACGCACTTTCAATACGACACATTTGTGGCGAACGCGGGCGACCTGGGAGGCGTGACGCCGGTGACGTTCAACCTTGACGACGATGGAAATGTGGCAAAACTAGCGACGCTGGGTTTGGATTTCGAGCGCGTGGCAAATGCGGGGAACTGATGTGCAGCGAGATTTCTGAGCATGCAATAAAGGAGCGCAAATGAAACGAAGCGTAGCGATCGGCGCGGCGATCCTGGTCATGGGAATTTTTGCGGCCGTAACGGAGTTTTCCATCCTACGGCGGCCGGTTCATGCCGCGGGACAGAATGCCGAAACGTATGACTTGATTATTCGAGGCGGACATATTCTCGACGGCACCGGCAATCCCTGGTTTTCGGCCGACATTGGAATTCGCGGGGACCACATTGCGGCGATCGGCAAATTGGACGGCGCTACGACAACGCGCGTGATTGACGCTAACGGGTACGTTGTAGCGCCGGGATTCATCGACATGCTGGGACAGTCAGAGAGCTCGCTGCTCATTGATAACCGTTCGCTGAGCAAGATTTCGCAAGGGATTACTTCGGAAATCACCGGAGAGGGGCAATCGATTGCACCACAGGACACTCTGACACTTACTCCGATGAAACCGTTTCTCGATGAATTCCATTTGACGGTCGATTGGACGGATCTCGCGGGATATTTTACGCGGCTGGAGAAATCCGGTACGCCGTTGAATCTGGGGACATACGTCGGCGCGGCGCAAGTTCGCGAGGCTGTGATTGGCGATGGTGACCGGCCGCCGACGGCAGATGAACTGGAAAAAATGAAAGGACTTGTGGCCCAGGCGATGCAGCAGGGCGCGATGGGAATTTCCACGGCGCTGATCTATCCGCCGGGGCATTACGCGAAAACGGGTGAGTTGATTGCGCTGGCGAGCGTCGCGGGGAAATATGGCGGGATCTACGCGACGCACATGCGCAGCGAAGGACAAACAGAAATGGAAGCGCTCGACGAGGCAATTCGCATCGGACGTGAAGGGCATTTGCCGGTGGAAGTTTTCCATCTCAAAGTGAGTGGAAAATCGCGATGGGGCTCGATGCCGAAAGTGGTGGGCAGAATTCAGACGGCGAGGGATTCGGGATTGGATATTGCGGCGAATATGTATCCGTATCTCGCAGGAGCGACGGCGCTGGCGTCATGCCTGCCGCCATGGGTGGCGGACGGCGGGGTTGACAAACTGCTGGCACGACTGCGCGACCCGGAGGTTCGCAAACGGATCGAAGCGGAGATGGCCGCAGACCATCCGGGTTGGGAGAATTTGTATTTCGATAGCGGCGGACCTTCGGGCGTGATGATTTCCGGTGTCGTAAATCCAGACCTGAAGAAATACGACGGCAAGACTGTGGCGCAAATGGCGGAAGCGGAGAAGAAGGATCCGCTCGACGCCATGTTCGATTTCATTCTTGCGGATGGAGCGCAGACGGGCGCGCTCTATTTCATTTCCAATGAGCAAGACCTACAGTACGGATTGAAACAGCGATGGACGAGCATCGGGCTCGATGCCAATGAAACTGCGCTCGATGGGCCGCTTTATGAGCCGCACAACCATCCGCGCGCGTGGGGTTCCATGCCGCGATTTCTGGGACATTACGTTCGAAACTTGCATTTGATGCCGCTGCCCGAAGCCATTCGAAAAATTACCTCTATGCCGGCCCAGGAGGAGCATCTCACGGGACGCGGGCTCCTGAAGCCGGGGTTTTTTGCGGACGTGACGATTTTCGATCCGGCGACGATCATCGACAAAGCGACATATACCGACCCGAATCAGGAGTCGGCGGGCGTGGAGTATGTGATTGTAAATGGGAAGCTAGAATTTGCAGATGGGAAATTGACCGGCGTGACCGCGGGTAGGCCGTTGCGCGGACCGGGCTGGCATGAATGACAGGAGGGCTCGGAGAAGGATTCTGAGATTCGTTACATCAGATGTCGCGAATGATAGAAGAAATTCGGGAGCAGCCGAAGGCATTGCAATTGACCTTCGCGAAGGAACGAGACCACGCAGTAGATTTTAAGAAATTCATTTCAAAACGAAACATTCGCTTCATCGTCCTTGTAGCGCGTGGGACATCGGACAACGCAGCGCTTTTTGGACGCTATCTGCTGGAAATCACCACAGGGATCCCGGTGTCTTTGTGTGCGCCGTCGGTCCATACGCTTTACGGAGCGCGGTTGGATTTGCGGCAGGCGCTGGTGATTGGAATTTCGCAATCGGGTGAAGGAACAGACATCAATTATGTTTTGAAAAAGGCGCGCGTCGAAGGCGCCTATACGGTTGCAGTGACAAACGAAGCGAAGTCGTCCATGGCACGGATTGTGGACGAAACATTCCTTGTGAGGGCTGGAAAACAACGGTCGGTTGCTGCAACGAAGACCTACACGGGACAACTGCTCATTCTTTACCTGCTGGCCTCCGCGCTGGGACACAAGATCGCCTTCGATGACGTCAGCGAAATTCCCGGCCACGCGCGCGAAACACTGAGACTCGCTCCTGAAATCAAAGAAAAGGTGGAGCGGTATCGGTATATGCGCCAATGCGCGGTCGTGGCGCGCGGAATGAATTATGCGAACGCGTTCGAACTGTCGCTGAAGCTGATGGAGACCTGCTACGTCGTGGCGGAGAGGTTTTCTTCGGCAGATTTTCTGCACGGGCCGATTGCCATGATTGAACGCGACTTCCCCGTGCTTCTTTTCGCGCCGCCAGGGAAGACATTGGCAGGACAGCGGGCATTGATTGAACGCTTGCGCCGGCTGCGCGCAGAAATACTGGCAATTTCCTCAGAGGGAGTGTCACTGGCTAGGTTGACGCGCGTGGTCCGGGTACCGGGGAGGTTTCCGGAGATTTTTACGGCAATCCCGTACATCATTCCGGGACAGTTATTCGCGGCCTATCTAGCCGAAGTGAAAGGATTCGACCCGGACAATCCGAGGTCGTTGAGGATCATCACACGGACGCTCTAATTCTTTGAGACGCCGGCGATCGCTGAATTGCTAGCAGCCATCTGATAAATATCAAGAGCGATCCAGAGTGTTACTGTGGGGCCTGAAGTCCTCATTTTTTCGGATGGTTTACGCCAGGGCTAAAGCTCCGCCCCCCTGAAGCCGTTTTATGTTGGGGCTGAGGCTATTTATGAGACAGCCTCCCGTTTATTGGTGGGGCTGTGAGGTTTGGCCCGAAGGAAAAGAGACGGAGCCGGCCACGCGTCCGCCGAGGACAGACATGATGGCAGGCTCCAATTCCGCCGTGATCCTGGGAATCAGAGCCTTTTCACAAGAAGAGAGGTCAGGACCGCTCTGCTGATATTGATGCGCCCAAAGGCGCGAGCCATTTGCGCCCTCAACTAATTCTACGGAAACGCTAGATTTCCCCCCAACGAACTGGACGCTGCCTCGAATTAGAGCTTGGGGATGAAGTGTCGAAGGGATCTCATGTAAAGTTTCACCGGCTGCGAGGTATGGGATCTCCGAAGAGACCGTGATAATTCGCAGACCGCGGCCATTGCCAATCTTGTGAGTCAGTGACTCTCCCAGTTCTTGCGCGAAGCGATTGCCAACGCCGCCCTTGGAATGGTTCGCGAATGAAAGAATAACTAGCGTGGCTTGTCCCTGGTTCGGATCGAGGTGAGGGCGCGATGGCCGCACCAGGATGCGGCTCATTTCTGGCGACGCAGCAATAATGACAGCGATGAGAAAAACGTAGATTGCCGGCCGAAGATAAGAAGTGCGATGGGAAGGCCGCACAACCTCTGGAGAGTCTGAAGCGAAGGACCCGCCGGATTCCCTCTTCTTACGATGATGATCGCTGGCCCACCACTGGTCGATCTCGGTTTTGAATGCGTACACAGCCCCGCGCTTAGAGTTCGGGAGGCGATGGACGGGGAGGGAATCGTGTTTTTCCCATCTTTGGGCGGTGCGGACATCCCTGCAAAGATAATGGGCAATACTTTTCCAGTTATCGAGGCGGTCCACCGCGGTAGGTGGACTCGATGTGTCGCCTGGCTGGGTTGGCTTCGTCGCCGCCACTAAGTTGTTCCTTAATTATCGATCGTTTGGCTAGTTGTATATATTAATAGGTAATATTTAGTATAGGACAACCTGAAAGTCAAGTTCAAAAGGAACAATCGTTTCGGGTGGCGTGTCGCCTGCTGCCGCTTGTTGCCGCTCATTGTCGGTTGTTGCCGCTTGTATACCGTAAATGAGCGCGTTATTAAAGCCGCCCAAATTGCCTCCTGCCGGCGTCTGGGGCGACCATCAATTTGTGATGGCCGGTGGCGGCCAGTTTGAGCACTGGTACGGGAAAATACGGGCGGATTGGACCGCGATCCGCGTTGAGTTCAGCAATGACCATACTCAGTTCCACAGGAAATCGCCGGAAGGCGAGCGCACACATCGCGTGTCTATTGATATTGACGGGACTGGTGCTGCTATCTCTCGGCGCGTCATCACATAGCAAACCGAGGCCACTCTCATTCCAAAATCAGAGTTCCAAGAGTCCCCACGGAAGTTCCATGCAAGATTACAACCAGAGGCTCGCCGAACTGCAAACGCGGTTGGGAAAGCCAAGCGACGAAGCATCTGAGAGTGACTACCGAATCGGCGCTGAAGATCTGCTGAATATCAGCATCTATGGAGCCCCGGACCTTGGCCGAACAGTCCGCGTATCCGCGGAAGGAGAGATTTCTCTGCCGCTTGTGGGGGAAGTCCAGGCGGCAGGGCTGACACCCCGGGGGCTCGAAGCGGAACTCGAAAACCGTTTGCGACAGAAGTATATGAACGACCCGCAAGTGACCGTATTTCTGGCTGCGGTACAAAGCCATCCCGTTGCGGTTCTCGGGGCCGTGGGAAAGCCGGGAGTTTATCAGATAAGCGATCCCAAGACGCTGATCGAAATGCTGTCGATGGCGCAGGGCTTGACTGAGGATGCGGGGAATCGAGTGATTGTCATGCGCCACGGAGAGTATGCGACGCCTGCTGGCGCCGGCTCCGCTTCGAGTTCTTTGCAGGTGGCGGCGAGTTCGCCGAGCAATACATTTGTGCGACATGCATCGCAGAACGAAATGGAGAGCAAGGATACGAAGTCAATGCAAGTTGATTTGAAAGACCTGCTTTCTTCTGGCGATGCGCGATACAACATTCTGGTTTATCCGGGCGACATTGTGAAAGTGCCACAGGCGGGAATCGTCTACGTGGTTGGAGAAGTGCATAAACCCGGAGGATTTGTTCTCAAGGCTAGCGATACCATCTCGGTGCTGCAGGCGCTTGCGCTTGCCGAGGGTGTGACCCGCACTTCGGCGGCCAGCCGCGCTCGGATCATACGTACGGATGAAGCTACGGGCGCGAGGGCGGAAATCCCAATTGATCTCAAACGAATTCTTTCTGGAAAGGCGCCGGACCCGATGCTGCATGCCAAAGATATCATTTTTGTTCCGAATAGCACGGCCAAATCCGCGCTGTATCGCGGGACGGAAGCAGCAATCACGATTGCGGCAGGCGTGATTGTCTATAGGTGAAGGTGTGATCGAACCGCAGCAAATTCAATTGTTCGGATCAGGCTCGTCGAAGGGCGGATTGCGGATGCAGGATCTGCCGGGAACGCTGGGATACGTGCGCGAGGGGAACGCAGAGAATTTGCGAGCTTATCTCGGAGTGGCATCGAGACGACGATGGACGATTTTGTTTGCATTGCTTGCGATTTTCCTTTTCGTGCTGGCTGTGACTTTGAAAGAGAAGCCTTTGTATGAGGCGAAGACCCTGGTGGAGGTCGAGCAAGAGGATCCCAACATAGCCACTGTTCAAAATCTTTTTCAGGTTGAAAACACCAGCGACGATTATCTGGAAACGCAGTACAAGATTTTACAAAGCGATAGCCTGGCTCAAGACGTGGTTAAGAAGTTGCGGCTCGACCAGACATCCGAATTCAATCCCGGCAAAGCGATTTCAGCAATACGAGATGGAAAGCGCGTAGCAGTGCTGCCTACCGATAGCGGACATGAGCAGAAAGTGCTGCAACGATTTGAAGAAAGGCTCAACGTCATGCCGATCCAGCGGAGCCGCCTGGTTCGCGTTACTTTTGACGCCTACGAACCGCAACTGGCGGCAAAGGTGTTGAACACTCTGACGGACAGTTATATTGAGCAGAATTTTCAAAATCATTGGGAGGCCACTCAGCGGGCTTCTACGTGGCTCACCGGCCAAATCGGCGAATTGAAGACCAAGCTGGAGGCATCCGAGGACGCGCTACAACAATATGCGCAGGCGAACGATCTGCTTTATCTCGAAAACAACACGGGAACAACGGAAAACATTGTCGACGAAAGATTGCGCCAGTTGCAGGACGAACTTACGCAGGCGCAGGCAGACAGATTCGCGAAAGAATCGCTCTACAAGCTGGCACTGGGCAACGACGACCGCTCCCTACCGGGGGTCTTCGACAACAAAATGACGCAGGACCTGACGAGCCAGCTTGGCGACTTGGAGCGACAACAGGCGGCGCTGGCCGCAGCGTTCAAGCCCGGTTATCCACAGATGAAAGCGCTACAGAACGAGATCGATCGAACGAAGCAACTCCTCACCCAGGGACGAGATCAGGCAATCCGGCATATTGCCAACGAATACTTTGCAGCGGTTCATCGCGAGGCGCTGGTGAGAGCAGCGTTCGAGGGGCAACAAAAAGAAGCGGCCGTCATCGCCGAAAAATCGGTGCAATACAACATTTTGAAACGCGATGCCGACATCAATAAACAGCTCTATGAGGGATTTTTGCAGCGACTTAAGGAGGCGGAAGTTTCCGCAGGGCTAAACGCGAGCAACATTCGCGTTGTGGACAGCGCCGCGCCGCCAACGAGCGCTGTAAAACCACGAGTGGCCATGAATCTCGCGCTAGGATTGCTGCTCGGGCTGGGAACGGGAGTAACGCTTGCGTTCTTGAAGGAACATCTGGACAACACTCTCAAATCGCCAGACGATTTGGAACATTTCCTTCGCACACCTGCCCTTGCGGCTATACCGCGGTCATTGCTTCGGAAAAAGAATGGACAAAAACGGGTGCTTCCAGAGCCGACTTTCACCGCGCAGGCGCTTGGCGGAACAAGCGTATCTCGCACGAAGTCCGGCAATGGCCAAGTTCTCATCGATACTCGGTTAATGGTGCAATCGGAGCTGTGCGAAGCGTTTCGCGGACTGCGTACCTCGGTCTTGCTTTCGAGCGCGCGACGGCCACCCCGCTCTCTGGCATTTGTGAGCGCCGATTCTGAGGAGGGGAAGACGACCGTCTGCAGCAATCTGGGGATTTCGCTGGCGCAAATCGGCAAACGAGTGCTGATCATTGATGCGGACATGCGCCGGCCAAGCATTCACGAGTTTTTCAATCTGGGAAATTCCGCAGGGCTCGCGAACTATCTTACTTCCGGAGAATCCTGGCGCAAGTTCATTCAGCCAACGCGCGAAAGAGGGCTTGAGTGTCTTGTGAGCGGCCCGGAGCCAGCAAATCCTAGCGAAATTCTTCTGCCAGACCGAATGCAGGCTCTCCTATGCGAAGCGATGATGGACTACAGCTTCGTGCTGGTGGACACCCCGCCACTGCTCAATGCCACCGATGGGAGGATTCTGGCGACGATTGTCGAGGGAACGGTAATGGTCGTTAAAGGAGGGGCTACACCGCGTGAGGTTGTGCAGCGTACGCTCGCTTCTTTGTCCGATGCAGGAGCAAGCCTAATAGGAGCTGTCTTGAACGATTTTGATGCTCGCAGAGCCAGCTCGCATTACCGTCGGCACTCCAGAGCGCGCGAGCAGTATGCGAATGAACGCTACAGAGCGAGTGCGTAGAAGCACCGGGATTGAGGAGTCCGTGGGGTAAGTAACGTCCTGCTGCGCCGTGTGTTCTCCACGAGAGTGGGGCTAGGCAACGGATTGAGAACGCCGAAGTTGGCAACGAAGGCGAGCCTAGAGTAGCTGCAAAGCGCTGAAAAACAAGGAGTTGAGCAATTTGACCCTGTAGGTCACGGGGCGGAGCTGTGCTCGCCTACGAAATAAGGCGAGACTTGGAGGAGATTCAATGGCTGCAACAACTTTGAGCCCACTTCAGATGAAAGACGCAAACTTGGGACAGGCAAACGCGCTGACTGATCTGCGCTGGTACGCGATTTACACGTCAGCGAATCATGAAAAAAAAGTCGCCTCGCAACTGGAAAACCGCGGGCTGATAAGCTTTCTTCCCCTCCATGAGGCCATCCACATATGGAGGGACCGGAAGGTACGTCTGCAGTTGCCGCTATTTCCCGGCTACGTTTTTGTGCGCATTTCCCTGCGAGATCGACTTTGTGTCTTGCGAGTGCCCGGAGTTGCGAGGCTCGTGGGGTTTGGAGACAGGCCCGTAGCTCTGCCAGAGCAAGAGATTGACATCTTGCGCGGCGGTCTTGTACGGGGAATGAATGCTCAGCCTCATCTTTATCTGACCGTTGGACGACACGTGAGAGTTATTCGCGGGCCTCTTGCGGGGCTGGAAGGCGTTCTCCTGCGAAGAAAAGGCGCCTATCGGCTGATTTTGTCCATTGATCTGATAATGAAATCAATCGTTGTTGATATCGATGCCGCTGATGTTCGAGCGTTGAATATCAATATCGAAAAAGGAAGACAAGAAGCTGTCGGCGCGAACGTTCTGAGGTTCGCTTGATGATCGATTGGCGCGAAAAGACAGTTCTGATCACCGGCGGGACGGGCAGCTTCGCGCGAGCCTTCGCTTCGCTCGTGATGGCGAAGTATGCCCCCCAAAAGCTAATCATCTTCAGCCGTGATGAACTGAAACAATTCACGATGAGATCGGAGGGTTTCGATGGGCCGAATATCCGCTACTTCATCGGCGATGTCCGCGATAAGGAGCGACTCTACCGGGCCTTTCATGGCGTGGACATCGTCGTGCATGCAGCCGCTCTAAAACAGGTGGCGTGTGCCGAATACAATCCCTTTGAAGCAATCAAGACGAACGTAATTGGTGCGTCGAACGTAATCGATGCGGCGATCGATTGCGGAGTCGAGCGCGTGATTGCCCTGAGCACAGATAAAGCGGCTAATCCTATCAATTTATACGGGGCATCCAAGCTGTGCTCGGACAAACTCTTCATTGCAGGGAACGCCTACTCAGGCGGGGGAGCGACGCGCATGAGCGTCGTGCGCTACGGAAACGTGGTTGGGAGCCGGGGCAGCGTGGTCCCATTCTTCTGGGAACAGCAAAAAACCGGGACGCTCACCATCACGGACCACCGCATGACTCGATTCTGGATCACGCTGGAACAAGGCGCGCGATTTGTTGCGGAATCCCTCGAACGAATGCATGGCGGCGAGATTTTCGTTCCCAAAATTCCAAGCATGAGGATCAGCGACCTCGCGGAACTGATTGCGCCGCATTGCCGGATTGAAGTCATCGGCATTCGAGCGGGTGAGAAACTGCACGAGATAATGATCCCAGGGGACGAGGCCCGAAACACCACGGAAATGGCGGATTTTTATGTGATTCAACCTGATTTTCCTTGGTGGGACAAGAAAAACTGGAAAGCCGGGAAGCCATGTGATGACCGGTTCGAATACAGTAGTAATACAAATGCTCAGTGGCTCAGCCGCGAAGAGATGCGCTGCATTCTGCGCGGGTTGAAGCTCGGTGGTTGCGCCACTGTCCAAAAAATGCCAAGGATTGTTCGAGCGGTCGGAGCAGCTATATAGGGTGAGTTCGAGCATGGTTTTGCGAGGCAACGATTCGAGAAAATCGAGACTGCTGATTATAGGGTGCGGTTCAATTGGGCAGAGACATGCGAAGGTCCTTCGCGAACTGGGCGTGGAGGATGTCCTGCTCTTCGATACGGACGAGAAAAGAGCGGAGAGTCTTGGGCGCGAGCTGCAAATGGAAGAATTCCATACGCTCGAAGATGCATTTAAGGCAGAGCCAGACGCGGCTGTGATTTGTGCGCCGACCGGGCTGCATCTTGAGCTTGCATTCGAAGCGCTCAGGCACAACTGCCATTTGTTCATCGAAAAACCTATTTCGCATTCGACAGACGGCGTGGCCGACCTTTTGCATGAAGTGGCTGAAAAAGAGCGACTGCTTTTAGCTGGATACAATTTCCGATTTGATCCGTTGCTCAATACAGCGAAGCAGTGGCTGAACGAGAAGCGAATTGGCACGGTCACAGGCGCGCGACTGCACTTCGGCTCCTATTTGCCGTGGCGCCATCCGCTAGAGGACTATCGCGCGGGATACGGCGCATGCAAGAGTCTCGGCGGCGGGGTGATTCTGGACGCGATACACGAGATCGATATCGCTTTATGGTTTTTCGGCTGGCCTGACAGCATTTACTCCGCGGGGGGGAAATACAGCGACCTGGAAATTGATGTAGAGGATACGGCGGAGATCACCATTACGTATGCAGACAAGGTCGTCTCGGTTCATCTCGATTTTGTGCAGAGGCCGGCCGAGCGATGGTTCGAAGTGACCGGCACGGGAGGGAGAATCGCGGGGAATTTGTTTGCGCGATCGCTGCGATGGTTTGATGGCGTTTCGCAAAAATGGTTTTCGACAGATATCGGCACGACGATTGAGGATACGTATCGATCGGAGATGCGCCATTTCCTCGATTGCCTAGAGGGGAAGGACACACCACTGATCGATGGGGAGACTGCTGTCCAGTCGCTCATTCTGGCTGAGGAGGCAAAACAATCAATGCAATGGCGATTGCCAATCTCTCTCTCAGGATTGGATTTGTGGGAGGAAGCCATTGGGCGCACAGTTTCTCGCCGGTGAGCAGATTTATCTGAGAAGCTACGAGCGGGGCGACCTGCCGGCGATGGTGGAATATTTAAACGATCCGGAAGCGACGCGGCTGCTTTTCATGGGGCTCGTAGCATCGAACGTCGAAACGCTTGTGATGCAATGGGAACGCAACCGCGATAATCAGGAAGAGATCGTTTTTGCCATCTGCGATAAGCGCACGGACACGTTTCTGGGAACCACGGGCCTATACCGGATTCACTGGGTGACGCGGACTGGAGAGTTCCGTATTTTCCTTGGCGATAAGAGATTCTGGAATCGTGGAATCGGCACGGAATGTACGAAACTGATGGTTGTCTACGGATTCGAGAAGCTCAATCTGAACAAGGTATGGCTGGGCGTCAACAGCGAGAACGCGGGAGCCGTGCGGGCATACGAAAAGGCCGGATTCGTGCGTGAAGGAGTGCTGCGGCAGGAACAGTACAGGAACTTCCGGTATTACGATGCCATCCGTATGAGCATATTGCGCAGCGAATACGAACAGCTCCGCGAGAGTTACGCGCAGTTGGCTGCGCAAGAAAAATGATGTGGCGCGCGGGTATCGTCGGGTGCGGCCGAATCGGGTGCGGTTTCGATGACGATCCGAAGCGAAAACACGTCAGCACTCATGCGGGCGCGTACTGGCGTATGCCAGGGGTTGAGCTCGCGGCACTTTGTGATCTTGAAGAGAAAAATGTGCTTCGCTATGCCGGCAAGTATGGAGTGGAAGGACGATATACGGATGTCGAAATGATGCTGGAGCGGGAGAATCTGGACATCCTTTCAATTTGCACGCCAAGTGCTTCGCACGCGGAAATTGCGCTCGCCGCAGCCGCCAACGGTATCAAAGCGATTTTCTGCGAAAAGCCCATTACGGACTCGCTGGATGCGGCTGAAGAGATGATTCGGCTGTGCGATGAGCACGGCGTAATCCTTGCCGTTGATCATCAGCGGCGCTTCGATCCCATGCACCAACAGATTGCTCGCTGCCTGAAAGATGGAAAGCTGGGGCGATTGCAGCAAGTTACATGCTATTACACGGCAGGCGTGGCGAACACAGGGACACACCTCTTTGATCTTCTTCGATTCTATTTGGGAGATGTGAATTGGGTCGAAGGAAGCGTGAGCGCGAATTCCTCGAGAAATGATGCAGATCCGAACATTGATGCCTGGCTCGGATTTCACGACGGCACACTGGCCGTGATTCAGGCATGTGATGTGAGGGCATACACGATTTTTGAGGTTACACTGCTCGGTACGAAAGGGCGGCTGCGCGTCGGCGCGCACGGATTTCAAGCTGATTTCGAAGAGGTCCGCGAGAGCGAGAAATATTCGGGTTATAGCGAGCTTTTTTCGGCCGAAATGCCATTCAAAACCAGTTCCTCCCATGAATTGTTGCTCTACGGCGTCGCGCACCTGATTGATTGCCTGGAGCGAAAGCAAAAGCCAATCAGCAGCGGTGAAGACGGCCGCGCCGCGCTCGAAGTGATTTGCGCGTTGCATCAATCTGCCGTCAATGGACGAAGACGCATTCCATTGCTCCATGTGACCAAAACACTGAGTGCTGCATCGCGCTAGCCTCGATGAACATTTGAAATTGGGCTTTTCTTGAATCGACTTTCAAAACGGAAGCTCGCACTGTTGGGCGGCGAACCGATCCGGTCAAGGCCTTTTCCTGCACACCCAGTTATCACTGAGAAGGAGAAACGAGTTGTCCTGGATGTCCTGGAAAGCGGAAAACTGTCCACTTTTATCGCAACGCCCGGGGAATATTTCCTGGGCGGCGAGAAAATCAAGGAATTTGAAAAGCGATTCGCGGAGTACCACGGAGTGCGATATGCGGTGGCGTTCAATTCCGCGACGGCGGCTTTGCATGCAGCCGTGGTCGCGGTGGGCGTCACGCCCGGCAGTGAGGTAATCGTCCCTCCGTACACTTTCACATCCACGGCGACTTGCGCTCTCATGCACAATGCGATTCCGATTTTCGCGGACATTGAAGATGAGACATTCGGATTGAGCGCAAAAGCGGTCGAACGCGCGATCACTCCTCTAACGAAAGCAATTATTGTTGTGCACTTGTTTGGTCATCCCGCCAATCTGAAAGAAATTGCAGAAGTCGCGCGGAGACATGGCCTCCCATTGGTTGAAGACTGCGCGCAAGCGCCAGGTGCGGAGTACAACGAACATTTCGTCGGAACATTCGGCGATTGCGGCGTTTTTTCGTTCACCGAGAGCAAAACAATCACCTGCGGCGAAGGCGGTATGCTGATTACCAACGGGGCAGAAATCGCGGAGCTTGCGCGCATGGTTCGCAATCACGGGGAAATGATTGCCGACAACCAAAAGGAACGAAGCTACTCGTCGAGCATGGTCGGATGGAACTATCGGATGACTGAAATCGAAGCAGCTCTGGGGATTGTTCAGTTGGAGAGGCTGGACGAGTTGAATCAGTACCGCATTGACCTGGCGAATTATTTATCTGAGAGGTTAGTCGGCCTCAGCGGACTGATCACGCCAAAGATTGTGCCAGGAGCGAAGCACGTTTACTACGTGTACGCGATGAAGTATGAGGAGGAGCGGATCGGGATGACGCGCGACATGTTCGTGAAGGCTATGAATGCGGAGGGTATCCCGATGAGCGCAGGTTACGTGAGGCCGCTATATCTCTCACCGCTCTATCAACAGCGAAACCATTTCGCATTTGAGCATTACAAAGGGGACGCGCGATACGAAAAAGGATTGTGCCCGGTGGCCGAGAGACTTTACGAACTCGAATTGATAGCTACGGGGGTTGTGCGCTTTCCGGCCGCCGAGGCGGACATGGACGACATCGCCGATGCCATTCGGAAAGTGATGGAGCAAGCGCATTCGTGCAGCCATGCCGCGTAGGCATAGGGCGGAAGGTGTCGGAATTATCGTCCAAGCACGCATGGCATCGAAGCGCCTTCCGGGCAAGGCTCTCCTCGATATCGAAGGGAAGCCACTGTTGCGGCGATTGTGCGACCGGATGAGGTTCTGCCGAAATGCAGAAGGCTTGACCGTGGCAACTTCACAGTGCGCGCACGACGATGCGATTGAAGAAGCCTGTCGCGCATGGGGAATCGAGGTGCACCGCGGGCCGGAGGAAGACCTGACGACAAGATTGCTTGGCGCAGTCACCGGGAGAGGGTGGAGCGCATTTGTCCGCGTCACAGGCGATAATCCGCTCACAGATCCCGCTGGAATTGACGAAATGATCGAAAAGTTCTACTCCGGCGACCGGGTGGATAATAAATCGTTGTCAATCGTTCACAACGCTCATCGCGACGGCTATCCCTATGGGACCGGAGCGGAATTGGTGTCGCGTCATGTCTTGGAGGAGTGCGACCGCGAACTCAGATCGCCGAGCGAGCGTGAATGCTTTATGTCGTTTGCACGGAACAGTTCCTCAAGATTTCCATGCGTAAAAATGGCTGTGCCAAGTCATCTGCGGAGACGTCATTACTTTTTGACCGTTGACTACGCCGCAGACCTCGAAGTTCAAGGACGAATCTATCGCCATTTTCAGGGCCGCGACGACATGACCCTCGCGGAAATCATCGACTTTCTGGATGCCAATCCGCAAATTGCAGAACTGAATTCCGATCTGCACGAGGCTTTTATCATATGAACGCGCAACTCAAAGTCTTGCCTGCGGCACAAAACCGCGCCATTCCAGATTTATTCTCATTGAAGGGTCGCGTCGCATTAGTTACGGGAGGTGCAGGGAGATATGGGCGCGCGATTAGCAGGGCGTTGGCGGAAGCGGGGGCGACGGTAATCATTGCTTCGCGAAACAAAAAAACATGCGAGGAGTATGCAGAGGTTCTCAGTAGAGAGGATTTTGACGCGCATGGATTTGCTCTCAACGCATCTGAAAATGATTCGGTTCAAAGCGTTGCATCAAGGATCGAGCTGAAGTGGGGAAGGATCGATGTGCTTTTCAATAATGCAGTCTCTGTGCACGCGGAGCCGCTCTGTGAGCACAGCGTAGAAAAGTGGGCGCAGGCGGTCGACATCAATGCCAAGGCAGTCTATCGGATGTGCATGGTTTTCGGCGAAGTGATGGCGAAGCACGGCGCCGGCAGCATTGTGAACGTGGCTTCGATCTATGGCGTGGTCAGCCCAGACTTTCGGATTTATGACGGGCACAGCGAAATGACGAATCCGCCGAGCTATGGGTTCGTCAAGGCGGGCATGATCCAACTGACGCGCTACCTAGCTGTTTATTTCGGATCACGCGGGGTGAGAGTCAACTCGCTCAGTCCGGGCGGGCTGTTTTCGGCCGGGATGCCTGTCGAATTTGTCCTGAACTATGCGCGACGCGTTCCCTTGGGACGCATGGCCAGCGCGAATGATATCGCCGGCGCCGCTGTATTTCTTGCCTCTGACGCGTCGGCGTACGTCACGGGACAGAACCTTTTGGTCGACGGCGGATACACAGCTTTGTAACTCCGCCGTTTTTGAAAATCATCCGCTTGGTAAAACTGCTGATTACCGGCGCAACAGGCCTCTTAGGTTCAAGTCTGGTTCGTTATGGCGCCGCTCATTCCTATGACGTGATTGGTGTTTCGCATGTACCTACCAAGGCTGACATGGGAATTACGCAACGTTTTTTTGATCTGACAAATCCAGATGTGACATCGCGGCATTTGAGTGATTTGCGGCCGCAAGCAATCATCCACTGTGCAGCGATGACAAATGTTGATTATTGCGAAAAAGCGCGAGCTGAGGCATGGAAAGTGAATGTCGAAGCGACGAAAACAGTTTCGCATTGGGCTGAGGCTCACAGCGCGCAGTTTGTTTTCATTTCAAGCGATTCGGTGTTTGATGGCGGTGCAGGCGACTACGATGAGAATGCTGCAGCGCATCCATTGAACGAATATGCGCGGACTAAGGTTGCAGCAGAAGAAATCGTGCGCGAACGGATGCCGAGAGCCCTGATTGTGCGAACGAACTTCTATGGACAGAGTTGGAAAAAAGGGAAAGCCAGTCTTGGCGAATGGATGCTGGGAAAGCTTTTGCGGAAGGAATGCTTTAATGCGTTCGGCGATGTTCGATTCAACCCGCTTTTGACGAATGCTCTCTCTAAAATCATTTTCGAATTGGTCGCGCGCAAGGCTTGCGGAAACTTCCACGTCGGAGCGAGGGATAGCTGCTCCAAATATGAGTATGCTCGAATGCTGGCAAACATCTTCAATCTCGATTCCAACGGGATAACACCTGTTTCCGTCAGTGCTTCTTCCCTTGACGCGCGACGGCCGCGAAACACGACATTATGCGTCAGCAAAGTAACCGGCTTTCTGGGACGAGAGATGCCATCTGTTGAAGATGGCTTGCGGTCTTTCTACCAAATGACCGACGAGGGGGGAATCGCGCGGCTCATGAACCGAAGAGCCAATTCTCTCGCGATGACAAGTGTGGGGTAACTGTGGCCCGGATTCTCTATGTGTCACAAGCCTATTCGACGCATGATTATCGATTTCTCGAGCTACTTGCCCATTCGGAGCACGAAGTGTGGTTTCTCCCTTGTGCCCCTGAAAAAACTCACGTCGAAGCACAGCCCATTCCTGTCGGGATCCATACGCTTTCGCCGCTTTGCGAAAAAGATTGCCGAGCTTTCCGGTGGAGCTGGGTTCGTGCGGCGATGTGCTTTCGCAAAATTGTGAAGGTTCTCAGGCCTGATCTTATACACGCCGGTCCTGTACAGACATGCGGCTTTTTCGCAGCGTCATCGGGTGTTCATCCACTACTGATTGCATCGTGGGGGACGGACGTACTGTCTACTGCAAGTTCATCCTTTTGGATGAAGGGTCTCACAAAATTCGTATTGAGGCGCGCGGACATGGCGATTGGAGACTGCGAGGCCGTTCGAAAGCAGATCTCCAAGCTGGGGCTGCTCACACGCGACAAGATAATTAGCTTTCCCTGGGGGATTCGTCAAAGCCATCTTCGCGGTAAAAGTCGAATACTCGGATTGCGAAAGATATTCGGTTGGGAAGACTGCAAGGTCGTCGTTAGCGCACGCGCACTTGAGGCGAGTCACGGCGCGATGGATTTCGTGCGCGCCATGACTTGTATTGTAAACCAGCAGCCAGACATCCGGGTGCTGATGCTTGGCGACGGTAGCCTGATGCCCGAAGTCCGCGGATATGTCCAGTCGCGTGGAATCGCGGAGAAATTCCACTTGGCGGGCCAAGTTCCTGAAGATCTCGTGCCGGACTATTTCGCGGAGGCGGACTTGTATGTCAGCGCGGCGCCTTGCGATGGAAGCTCGATCAGCCTTCTGCAAGCGATGGGATGCGGACTGCCGGTTGTCGTGGCCGATGCAGGCGGAAACAGGGAGTGGGTCAAACATGAAACGAATGGCTGGCTTTATCTGCCGGCGAATATTGGTGCGCTCGTCGCTGCGACTGGAAAAGCTCTGGATTCCTCGGAGCTATGGCCACAGATGGGACGAACCAATGTCAACATCGTGAAGGCGCGGGCAAATTGGGACGAGAATTCACAACAACTTCTTTGCGCCTACGAGACGTTGCTCCACCACAAGCATGCGAAGGAGAAACATTCCGATGCCGAGCTTCAGAATCGGTAAACGAACGATAGGAGACGGAAATCCATCATATTTCATCGCGGATATTGCTGCGAATCATGACGGTTCATTCGATAGAGCGACGAGGCTCATCCGGCTTGCTAAGCAGGCGGGCGCGGATGCCGCCAAGTTTCAACATTTTCGTGCGCCCAAAATCGTCAGCGATTTTGGATTTTGCGCACTCGATGGACGGTTAGGGCATCAGGCAAAATGGCAAAAATCTGTCTATGAGGTTTACCAGGAAGCGTCGCTTCCTTGGGAGTGGACCGCTGAACTAAAAGCATGCTGCGACCATGAGGGGATCGATTTTTTGTCCACCCCATATGATTTCGAGGCCGTGAATCTGCTGGCTCCGTATGTTGCCGCCTACAAAATCGGTTCCGGAGACATTACGTGGACAGAGATGCTTGAGAATGTCGCCAGTCGGACCAGACCAGTGATTCTATCAACCGGTGCCTCGAACATGGGTGAAGTGCAGCGCGCGATGGAGGTCATTCGAGTCAGGAATTCCCAATTTGCTCTTCTGCAATGCAACACGAATTACACAGGAGATGCTAGCTGTTTCGATCATGTCCATTTGAACGTTCTACAGAGCTACGGTAAATGTTTTCCCGACGCGGTTCTCGGCCTATCGGACCATACTCCAGGCCATGCTGCGGTGCTCGGAGCCGTGGCACTGGGAGCGAGAATTATTGAAAAGCATTTCACGGACGATACGAATCGAGCTGGGCCCGACCACGGATTTTCTATGACGCCGGAAACGTGGAATGAGATGGTCGAGCGGACGCGGGAGATGGAACGCGCTCTAGGATCTCCGGAAAAATGCGTCACGGAGAACGAGCGAAAAACTGTGGTCGTGCAACGGAGATGCCTTCGTGCGGCCTGTAATCTTTCTACAGGAAAGGTCATCGAACGATGCGATCTGGAAGTGTTGCGGCCAGCGCCACTCGGGGCAATTCTGCCGTACGAAATTGACAAAATACTTGGTCGGCGACTGCTCCGTCCCGCAAAAAAAGGCGAACATTTTACATGGGCTCATTTTATGGGAGAAACTGCGCCAGTTCGGAAATCCTTGAAGAGCGAGAAATCGGACTTCGCAAGAAGTATCAGTCTGGAAGCCTCGTCGTAAGACGCATCGGGTGAAAAAAACGCCCAACAATTTCCCGGCATTTTGGGGAGCGATCGGAGAAAGTCTATGGCAAGTTGCCACAGGCGACGCTCCCCGGGAAGAGTCTACGGAGTGCGTGCGGAAGTATGAAGGCATGCACATACAAGTCTTCGCGCGTGAAATCAATGGGTGGCCGCAAAGTCATTGGAAATCTTATCGTCAGGGTCCAGATCCTTTCGACATTTTCGTTTGGGGCCAGCCATTCATTGCCAGCGACGCCAGATTTGACAAAGGCACAGAGGTCCGCAGAGCCGATCCGAGAAATATTTGTGAATTGATTGGGGCCCTTTATGCGAATCATGGTACGGAGGCATTTGCTCTGCTGGAAGGAAATTTCTGCCTGCTCGTTTCAGATCCGGTTGCCCGCGAGGTGTTTCTCGTCGTGGACAAGTATGGATGCGAGGACATTTTCATTCGCGCGGATCAAGCGGCGCTGCGGTTCGCGTCTCACCCACAATACCTAATGGATGCTGCGACACAGATCAACCCACTGACCGCAGCGTTTTTTCTGGCCCACGAAGGTTTTGTGCCTGCGTCATTTACCTTGTTTGACGAAGTCAAAACAATCGGACGCGGGCGGTTCCTTCAATGCGAAATCAGTGAACGGGGCCCAAACGTCACGATTGAACGCTACTGGCACCCGTCTCGGACTTGGGATTTGAAATCCAATTCCGAAGCGATACACGAGTTTTTGCCTTTGCTCAGACGGGCCGTCGAGCCGCGCCAAATGGGCCATGCCGGGCTCTTGCTTTCCGGAGGAACGGACTCGTCGCTGCTTGCAAATCTCGTCGCAGAGCGTCAAAAGGAAAAAATCCTCGCACTTACTGGCGGAGTCGCCACTGACGATGGAAGCAGAAGAGAGATTGGCATAGCACATGCCTTAGCGGAGGCGCTTGGGATTTCTCACGAAGCGGTTGTTCTGGACCCATCTGACGAGACATTACCGAACGAATGGGAGTTGAACGTGCAATCGTGGGTCGGTGGGACGCGCATCACGCTTCCGCTGTTTTATCGGTTCGGGATTCGCCAACGGCAAGTGTTCGGAAAAGGGTGTGGCGTTTTTTCGGGCCAAATGGCGGACACCCTGGCAGACAACAATTACACGGGGCCATCGCTGGGCTATTTGTTTCGCCGAGGATTGTTTTCGGCGAACTTTCTAAAGTTGTTGCCACTTCTGCAAAACTCGACAAGGCGAATGCCGGACCAATTCCGCAAATGGTTCATTGAAATGGTGCGAGTATGCGCCGGTTCGCGAGTCGCTTGGATGCTGGAAAGCCTTCTAGACGGTCTAACCAACGCAGAACACTTTTATGATGGACGTATGTTTGGATATGGGGAGATGCCGGGTAGATCGCGGAAGTACTTCCCGGCGCTCACTGTTTCTGGGTTTGAATGCGTGGCCGATTGGTATTCGGACTGTTTTGTTCGGCCACTCATCGAACGCCTCGAAGAAGGAGATTTCTATTGCGCGATGACCGAATTGAGCATGGACATGGCGATGCTCCATCTCGACACTCGGCTCGTGTTCCATGCGCTTCGCCTCGGTGGTGCCAGGGCCGAGATGCCGTTTCTAGATTCGCGCGTAGTGAACTTTTTTGTGAGCTTGCCTAGTTCGGGGCGCGCGCTATATCGGGAGCCGAAGCATGTGATCCGGGCGCAACTTAAGAAACCGAATATGGCTCGCCCACGGCGTCGTAAATGGTTTAGTCATGGGCGAAAAGAAAAAGCCGCAGCTTCATTTGACGAGTTATTGCTACGCGGAACTCTTGGCGAGTACTTTCGCGGCATTCTTTCCGTGCCGACATTTTTCTGTCAAGCGCCCGGCATTTTCGGCGTGATTGATGAGCGCTATCTGTTCAGCCAACTGCAAGCTTTTCTTAGCGGCGCGCCCAGCGTCAATTACAAATTTATATCACGCTTGGGCGCGCTCGAAATGTGGAGCCGCATGCTTGGGGTACAGACATGCAGTGCTCGGTTATCCGGCGCGGCAGTACCATTCAGAGATAAGCTTGAGCGAGTTCAGTCATAAACACTTTCACAAAACGCGCCTTTGATTATGACACCGCTGTTCTTGGATGCGGCCAAACCATTGAAGAGGAGGCGGGACGCAAGTTTGCGCGAGATATCGTTTTCTCTAATCTTCCTCTCCCTTTTCGAAAGGTACGGACATATTTGTGGCTGGTGGTATTAACGCGTACGTTGGGACTGGCCGGATTTGGGGCATGGTCGCTTTTTATTGTGACTCTCAGCATGACAATGACCGTCTCCACAATGAATTGTGGCTCGTCATTGATGCGTTTCTTGAGCGGGAATCGAAAGCCTTCGGAAGTGAACGAAGCGATTTCTACGGTGTTCGCGATGGTCAGCGGAGTTGCGCTGATTGTTGGGATCGCACTCGTCTGTTTTTCAGGCGTGTTTGTCAGGCGCGCGTTTCATTCCTATCAGAGCGGCGGCATCTTGCTCGCAGCATTAATCGCGGCTCTATTCTTCGATTCCATATTTGAAGAAATAAAAAACTTGTTGCGGGCGCGGCGAGAAAATCGATTATGGGCATATCTTTGTCTGACGCGGCTCATCCCGGAGACGCTCGTTGTTATCGCGGTCGCTTACGTGGCTGAAAGCGTGGCGGCAGCGGCATGGAGTTATGTGGCCATCGCAGCGCTAAGCGTTGCCGGTGGGATGGTCTATTTACGTGCTCGGCAGGGCGTGCGGATTGTCAGGCCATCGCGGCACATATTTTTAAAATATGCACGCTACGGCCTGCCGCTCCTGCCAGGTGTTTTAGCATCGACACTGTCTTTGGGCGCGGACAAATATGTTGTCAGTTGCTACTTGGGACTACAAGAAGTGGGTATCTACAGCGTCTGTTTTGCGATTTCGGCATTAGTGTTTTTCTCGACTGGCGCGATCAATGACGTTTTGTTCCCGGAATTGTCGGCGCTCCATGACCAGAACGACCAGCAGTCGTTTCGGAATCGATTTGAGAGCGTCCAGAAGTTTGTCTTCGGGTTTGGTGCAGGGGTCGCGGGGCTCATGGCGTTTTTCCCGCACGACATTCTCAGAACTGTCGCGTCGCATGATTTTGCGCCGGGGGCTTCGACGCTGGCCGTTCTCGGCGTGCAAGGGATTTTCATGGCTTTTATCCTTCTTTACGTGGTGATCCTAAATGTTCACTTCCGTGTCTGGACGACAACTGTGTTTTGGGCCGTGAGTGGTATTGCGATCGTCGGCTTTGACGTGCTGCTTGTTCCTCGCATCGGCATTGTCGGCGCCGCGGTCGGCCAGTTGCTCGCGACGGCCGGCGGAGCAGCCATACTGATCGCCATGCATTGGAAACTGTTCCGGCAAACGTTTCGGCCGACGTGGGTTTTGCAAATCAGTTCTGCATCCCTGGGTGTGTACATTCTTGCTGTCGTCTGGCACCCAGCGATGGCGACACTCTTGGACAGCATTGCGCGGATTCTTGCAGGCGGTGGGGTGTTTCTAGCATGCCTGTGGGTTACTCGGTATATGACTTTGAGCGACCTGCGACGTCTCAAAAAGGCGATGCCGTGAGCCTAATTCATTCACATTCCGAGTCGTACTTCGATTGACATTTCAGGGGCGATTCAACCTCTCGCAAAATAATGAACATACTGCTGATCTGCAAAGGCGAGTACCGATACTTTTTCCCCGCCATTGCGCGAGAGCTCAGGGAAGGCCACGGCTGTGACGTCAGCGCGGTGGCCTTTACATCTCCTGCTTTCCGGATGCTCGATGCGAGTGGCGCATTCAATGAAGTATTCAATTTGGCGGCGTGGCTGAAGAGTTTTATCTCCGGTTTCAATTTGGAAACGAGCATTGAGTCACTTCGCGAATTCGAGGATCAGCACGAATGCCAAGGCATGAATATGATGCTTTCGGCCGATCGAATTATCAGCACCTATTCATTTGAACGTGGAATTCGGACCCTGGAAGGCATTCGCAGATTCTGGGAGCACATTTTAGACCGGGCACCGATGGATGCGATACTGGGAGAGATCTCCTGTGCTACGGAATGGATTGCTTGGTGTGTGGCCCGGCGAAGGAACATTTCTTATCTGTTGCCGTATCCTGCCCCGGTGGCGAATCATTTCTTCTTTTTAGATGGGCCTGCTGGTTTGTGGCATTCCATGCGAGAGCGATTTGAGACAGTGAAAACGCGCACGTTGAGCCATGAAGCGGCAAACAGAGCTACGCAGTTTGTGCACAGATTCCGGCGGCAGAAGATCAAAGCCCCTTTTCTCGGATGGGCACAGCACTCGCCGCTGGTTCCTAGATTGCGAGATCTGGCGAGAAGAGGCGCAAGAATCCCATTTCGAGTGCAGACCTTCCTCGAGGATGGCAAATTCGAGGTGGGCTCGTACCATGGGTCACCTCCGTGGCAGCCAGTATGGCAAGACACAGTCCGAATCTCCAGACACGTCGTAAGCGAAGCCGCAATTTTCGACCGCAGGATTGCGAGCGGTCCCAAGATCTATTTCCCGCTGCACGTTCAGCCGGAATTCACGACGGACGTGCGAGCGCCTTTTTGCACGAATCAGATGGCAATCATCGAGAATATCGGTAAAAGCTTGCCAATCGGCTATCGGCTAATGGTGAAGGAACATCCGGGTATGAAAGGCGAGCGAAAGCTGAGCTACTATCGCGCAATAAAAAAACTGCCGAATGTGCGATTGCTGTCCCCCTCTGTTGATAGTCATGACTTGATTCAACAGTCGGACGCGGTTGTCACAATTACCGGAAGCAGTGCATGGGAATCCATCCTCTACGAAAAACCGGTGGTTGCGCTTGGCTCGCTTTGCTACGGTTTCTGCGGCCTTGTTTATCATTGCCAAAGCATTGCGGAATTGCCCGGGCTGCTATCGAAGGCCCTGTACGATTTCCGACCGAATCGTGATCTGCTTTTGAAATTCGTCTGGTCGTTTCTGGAATCCGCGTACTACCTGGAGTGGGGCGACCCGGTCCGCAACCCTGCAGCCCTTGCAAGGGCAAACATTCAGAAAATTGGAGCTGCGATCGTATCCGAGATTGCATCGCGATGCCCGTCGCGAGCCCCGGTGTTCGTTGCCATCTGACAGTGGAAATAATCGAATTTTGCGCGCTCTCGCTCGTCAATCTGGGCTTGATCGCTTTGATTATTCGGAAATGGAGCCTCGTATCGGCCGAGGGTTTTTGCATGGCCTATCTGGGGATGGCGGTGCTCACAGATAATGTCGACCTCCTTTTCCGCTACATGCTTTCGCCTGCCGCATTGCCCCTTGGATATCGCGAATTTGCTTTTCGACTTTACCCGACGGAAGTGCACATCCTTGGCCTCGTCGTTCTTATAGTTGGATTGCTTTTAGCGAATGGTAATCCGCGTCCCATTGCGCAGGATCTGAGCCGGGCCGATCTCCATAAGCTGTGGCATATAGGAATCGCGATCACAGTAGTAGGCGTAATTCTAGGCGTTATCGCGTTGTTTCTTGTAGGAGCTACTTCGGCTCCGAACTTCTACGGCGCTCTCAATAGGTTCCGGGATGAAGCAATACCATTCGGAGGATTTTGGTATCGAGGAGCGGACATTGCCGTTTTCGGTTTGGCGCTCACGCTCCCCAGTTTGAGTGGAAGAAGGTCTCTCATTGCGGTCGTTCTGACGGCTATGATGTGCATTTCGTTTTTCCTGCGCACGAATAAGGGCGGACTTGAGGAGCCGATTCTATGGGCAGGCATAGCTCTTTATGTCTATAACCGCGCTCTATTCAAGTCGCTTTGGAACACTCGCCTTATGGTTTTTGTGTCTGTGATCGTATTCTTCGGTGCGGGAGCAAAAACCTGGTTTTTGCCTCGCGTGTTGACCCGCCAGTCACAAGGAGCAACGACTATTGCGGATTTTCTCAAACTTGCGCGTGCGACCACCGCGACGCGCTGGGGTGATGACAGCCTCTATCGCGGTTATTGCCAGTTCGTCAACGTTCTGCCCGACAATCAAAGTTTGTTTCGCGGTTCTAGAGTCGGAGTCTATGCGTTGACGAGTTGGCTTCCCCGCTTGATTGATCCAAACAAGCCGGATCACCCGTTTCGCGGCCTTGGCTACATGATTTATTCCGATTATCACACGTACCCGGCCGAAACTCCCGCGCCGACTCTTGTCGGATCAGCTCTTGCTGACTCTGGTTTTACTAGCTTGACCGAATATTTATTTGCTGCGGCCATTTTTCTAAGTTTGCTTCGCCGCTGGGCCACGCGAACCCATGGCTCGCTTTACTGGCACGTGGGATACATGTTTTTTGTCGTTTTTGGCGGTTTGTCCGCTGACGAGGGAATTCTGGGAACGCTATATACGCTTTTCTTCGCTTATGCGGTGATCGTCACTGCCTGTCTGATTGCCAAAGTAACAGAGCTGTTTTCCATTCATGCGCATGCTGGTTTTGCTTCGCCCCGCTTGACGCTGCGATCGAATGAGAGCTGGTCGATCCGCACCTGAATACAACGCAAAAAACTGACTTGTCCACAGATGAATGCAAAAACTATTTGCGCGTCGGCCAGGCCAAGATTCGCATCCGACCGGATCGCGGCATCCTCTTTGTTGATACACAGGGGCTAGGGGACGTCGTGCAGAGCCTGCCACTGCTCAAGGCAATCTGTGTTCGGGCAGAAGGGAAGTGGCCAGTCAAAGTCCTTTTTGCAACGCGAGAGCATTACGATTTAGTGCGGGAAGAAAACCTTATAATGGTTCCGTACTTTGTTCAACATCTCCGCAGAAACCCTTCCGGACTCCTTCGACTTTGGCTCTCGCTTTTGCGAAGGTCAGATTTAATCGTTTGTCCCCCGGAAATGTCTGCAGCGAAACTTGTAGCCCTGAAAGTAGCAACTGGCGCGCGTCACGCGATCGGTGAAGCATCGCCCCCTGTCAGCTGGTTCTTGACTTATTCTGTGGAGACAAGCTGGACGCGTCCGTTCCCCGCAACTCAAGATGAAATTGCGCGGGCCATAGGTCTCGATCCACCTTTGCTTCCACCGTCAATCCGGACCTCTGTAGAAGAATCGGCGTGGGCTTTGCGGGAAACAAGAGATGCTGGCTTACAAGGCCGCGGACCGATTGTGGGCGTTCAATGCTCGTCTGTCGTACCCTCGAAATCGTGGCCGGCCGAAAACTTCGGAGCCTGTATCCGCGCCCTTTGCCGCCTAACCCCAAACCTCAGTGTTATAAGCTTCGGTACATTTAGGGAGCGCAATGCTGCGGAAACTGCTCACGGCATCGTCGGCAATGTTCCGTGGATCGAGGGCACGGGAAAGTGGAACATTCGAAAGACTCTCTCGATGCTTAAACGCTGCGACCTCTTCATTTCTGGGGACACGGGTTTGATGCACATGGCAGCTGCCGTAGGTACGCGGACGATCAGCATTTTTGGACCCACTTCAGCGAGCCGCCGCGCACCCATAAATCGTAGCGCGATCGCGATATGTCCGAAGACATCTTGCCATCCCTGCTTTCGTGGTCGATGGACACCGTGTGAGTGCATTCGCAGAATTCTTCCCGAGGATATTATTCCCGTTGCCGCCAAACACCTCTGTTCAAATTTGTCCATGCGCGAATATCTTCCTGCTATGGGCGAAGAGATAGGAAGCGTAATTCGATAGTGTGCGGGATATTCGGTATCGCTTCGGACCGCGGAGTTGATCCAGCGATGCTATGGTCGGGAACTCATCTGGCAGGTCATCGCGGCCCAGATGATTGGGGGTTCGTCAATCTCGCACCCGCTCGGTTAGTAGGGACAAGGCATCGAAGATGGCGCTACCTTGAGCAGAGTGACCGGCTCGGCGACTACCGCGTGGGCCTAGGATGCAGACGCCTGAGCATTCTCGATCTTTCCGAATCTGGTCGCCAGCCAATGAATCTGTCTGGTACGGATCTTTGGATCGTATTCAACGGAGAAATCTATAACTACATTGAGCTACGTGCCGAGTTGGGAGCAGGGTATCGCTTCAAGACGAATAGTGATACAGAGACGCTTCTGGCGGCATACGACGCGTGGGGACCAGCGTGCCTACAGAAGCTGAACGGCATGTTTGCTTTCGCCATTTGGGATGGATTGAGGCGACGACTTTTCTTAGCGCGTGACAGATTTGGCGAAAAACCCCTCTATTATTTTCATCGGAATGGCCAGTTTGTTTTTGCCTCCGAACTGAAGCAAATCTTCAACGATCCGAAATTTCCACGCGATGTCGACGAAACCGCCCTCGCGGATTTCATGTTTCTATCTGTTCAGGACCATGACGAGCGGACGTTCTTCCAGTATGCAAAACAACTTCGTCCCGCGCATTTTCTGGAATTTGAACTCGACGCCGGGAAATTACAACGACCGCAGTGTTATTGGCGGCCTGAAGTCGCGGATGATCTGGACACGAGCTGCGATGAGCGCTTTCAAAAGCGACTCCCTGAGTTGCTTTACGATTCCGTCCGGCTGCGGCTGAGGAGCGACGTTCCGGCTGGGGTGTGTCTCTCGGGTGGATTGGACTCGGCAGTAATATGCGCTGTTGCAGCATCTCAACTGACCTCGTCGACCTCACTTTCTGCTTACACGATGACGTTTCTGGGCCATCCTGAGGACGAATCCTCTGAAGCTGCATCTGCTGCCGAGCACTTTGGTATTCATAACATCGAACTGTCGCTCACGGGCGGCACGATTTGGAATCAGCTCAACGATTTCGTTTATTACCAGGATGGACCTGCAGGCGGCGCTTCAATATTTGCATCCTGGCAAGTTTTTATAAGTGCACGTGCCCATGGCACTAAAGTTCTTCTTAGTGGACAGGGCAGCGACGAATTGTTTGCCGGCTACAATAAGTTCTACTTTTTCTGGCTCGAGACATTGTTGGCTCGCGGACTTTTGCTGCGCTTTGGAGCTGCCGCTGCGAGCTATTTTTTCAGGAATGGTCTGAGTAAGTGGAGTTATGCCGATGGGCGAAAATATCTCCCGCCATTCTTGCGAAGACCAGCTATGAGTTTATGGGATTTCAGCGATTGGGACTTCCGGCGCAGCGCCACAAAGGGAATGGACTTGGGGAAGGGGGAAAGTCTCAATGTGCGTCTGTGGAAGGATCTCAGCGAGTTGAGCTTGCCGTGTTTGCTCCATTGGGAGGATCGCAATTCCATGGCGGCTGGTACGGAAGCGAGGATGCCTTTTTTGGACCACCGGCTCGTGGAATTGGTTCTAGCTACATCGGCTCACACGAAACTCAAATCCGGCTACACGAAATCCTCGCTCCGCCATACCATGAGCGGAAGCTTACCGGTAGATCTGTGCTGGCGAACGAAGAAAAACGGTTTCGATACTCCGGCGAAGCACTGGTTCAAAAATGATCTGGCCCAGCAAACAGAACAGACGCTCTTGGAGAAGCATTCGCCGCTCGCCGAATTCTTCGATATGGCCCGTCTGTATGGACACTTCAAATCTTTCCGAAGTGGGAACGGCAGTTTAGGACTGACTGCCTGCGATTGGTTCAAAATTGTCACGACCGGCATTTGGCTGAAGCAAGTTCAAACACAGACTGCGATTTCAGAGCCTGCTTTAGCAGTGAGATAACGTCAGAATCGAAGAGAAAAGCAATTTGCCTCCGATCGTTGCGTGCGCATTGCCGCGCGTCGCGGTAATCATTCCCTGCCGAAACGAAGTGAACTTTATTAGGGGATGCGTCGAATCCGTGGTCGCCAACGATTACCCAAAGGACCATTTGGAGGTCCTGATTATAGATGGCATGAGCGACGACGGTACCTGGCCGATTGTTTGTGACCTTGCTCGACAGTTCACCATTGTAAAGGCAATGCGTAACGAAAAGAAAAGCGCGGCTGCAGCATTGAACCTTGGCATTAGGAAAACCACTGCAGAAATCATCTGCCGCGTCGATGCACACGCGCGGATTGCGCCGGATTATTTGCGGCTATGCATTACCGCGATGAAAGAGTCCGGGGGCGACAACGTTGGCGGTGCGATGGAGACACTCCCTTCTCGTCACACTCCGATGGCAAGAGCAATTGCGGCCGTGATGAGTCATCCCTTCGGGGTAGGGAATTCAAAATTCCGGACTCGCGCGACGAGGCCGCTTTTCACGGACACTGTTTTTGGCGGTTGCTATCGGAGAGAAATATTTGATCGCGTCGGATTATTCAATGAAAAGCTCTTGCGAACGCAAGATTTGGAGTTCAATCAACGGCTGCGACGCGCCGGCGGAACGGTTTTTCTCGAGCCCGCAATCAAGTCATATTATTACGCATGTTCGGACATCAGGTCGTTTTGTCGGCATAATTTTCGAGACGGGATGTGGTCAGTCCTCCCGTTTATATACTGCGATGGAGCCCCTGTTCGCTGGCGCCATTTGACAGCGGCTGCGTATCTCGCGTTCGTCGTCTGTAGCGCCATATGTGGGATCTGGCTGCCTTGGGCCAAAACGGCTCTTGTGGCCATTCTCTATCTCTATCTTGCGACCAATGTTCTCTCGTCAATTCACGCAGCGCAACAGTCGCGCGATCATCGCACCGCTTTGGTCATGCCTCTCGTTTTTGCAGCTCGTCACCTCGCGTATGGTTTCGGATCTTTCTGGGGATTGGCGACGGTGATTTCCCGAGGTTTATCTTTCCGTAAGGCATCGCAAATGAAAGTCAGTCGCTTAGGGGGCGGACAATTTCGAAGATCAGGCACCGTCATGACAAAACGGGTTTTCGATATTGCAATTTCGCTGGCTTTGCTTTGTATTCTTCTCCCCGTGTTGGCGTTTGTCGCGCTTGCGATTAAATACGCGTCGCCTGGCACGATTCTCTACAAGGGGCAGCGAGTGGGGCGCGGCGGCGTGCCATTTTGTATTCTTAAGTTCCGCACGATGATCCCGAATGCGGAAGCACTCGGCGGTGCATCAACACCAAATGACGATCCACGAGTGACCAATATTGGACGAGTCCTCAGAAGATACAAGCTGGATGAATTACCTCAATTATTCAACGTTTTGAAAGGCGAGATGAGCCTAGTGGGTCCGCGCCCTGAAGTAATTTCTGAAGTTGAGCTCTACACTCCGGCGGAGCGCAAACTGCTCATGTTGCGTCCCGGCATGACAGATTGGGCCTCTATAAGGTTTCGCAATGAAGGCCAAATACTGGCGGGAAGTGCCGAACCTCACCGCACGTACTGCGAAAAAATTCGCCCCGCAAAAATGCGGCTCGGGCTGCAATACGCTGAAAATCACTCGCTTCTCACGGATTTAAGAATTCTCTTTGCTACAGCAAAGGCTCTTCTCCATATTCGCGGCAATGATGGGCCATTTGAATTCAAAGCAAATTGATTGTGGACAAGTGCCAGTGAACTTCTCACGTCACGGCGATCTTTCTGATCTCGCCCGTGTTATCCGGATTCGCGCGCTGCAAATGATTCATTCGGCGAAGAGTTCGCATATTGGTTCTTCATTTTCCGTAGCGGAACTTCTGGCGGTCCTCTATGGGAGGATTCTTCGCATCAATCCCGACGACCTCGACTGCCAGGATCGAGACCGCTTCATTTTTAGTAAGGGACACGCATGTGCAGCGCTGTACGCCGTTCTAGCGGAAATAGGATTTTTTCACGTAAGCGAGTTGGAAACATTCTATCGTAATGGGTCGCGCCTCGCGGGGCACGCCAGCCACTTTGTTCCCGGTGTGGAAGTCTCGACCGGTTCTCTCGGGCACGGGCTCCCGCTGGCTTGCGGCATGGCTTTGGTGGGCCGAGAGAAAACAAGGCCGTTCCGCGCCTTCGCGCTTTTGAGCGATGGAGAATGCGACGAAGGTTCGACTTGGGAAGCAATTCTTTTTGCAGGGCATCATAAGCTCGATAATTTAACAGCCATCATCGACTACAACAAAATTCAGAGTCTCGGTAGCGTAAATGAGACGTTGGCTTTAGAGCCATTTGCTCAAAAATGGAGGGCGTGCCATTGGACCATCCGAGAAATTGATGGTCATAATGTTGAAGAAATCGAGTGCGCGCTGCGGGAGGTCCCATTCCAGCGCGGCTATCCGAGTTGTTTGATTGCCCACACAACAAAGGGCAAGGGCGTAAGTTTCATGGAAAATCAACTTCTGTGGCACTATCGCGCTCCGAATGAGAGTGAATTCGCGAAAGCGCTCCGCGAATTGACTGCTCGGCGATGAGATTGGCATTCATTCGGACGCTTTTAGAATTGGCAAGATGGGACAAGCGGATCCACTTGGTCGTCGGAGATTTGGGTTTCGGCGTGGTCGATCCCTTTGCGAAAGAATTCCCCCAGCGTTTCATAAATGTCGGCGTGGCCGAGCAGAACATGACATCAATTGCTGCGGGAATGGCTCTTTGCGGCAAGATGGTCTTCACATATTCGATCGGAAATTTTCCGACTCTCCGCTGTTTGGAACAGATCCGCAACGATATCTGCCATCACCATGCCAATGTAAAAATCGTGAGCACGGGAGGGGGATTTGCGTACGGTGCTTTAGGTGCCAGTCACCATGCGACAGAGGACATTGCGGTAATGCGCGCGTTGCCTCAGATGGTGGTTGTTGCTCCAGGCGATCCAGTCGAAGCCCAATGCGCGACGCGTGCGCTCATTGCTCGCGATGGGCCCGCATATTTGCGGCTTGGCCGGTCCGGAGAACCAAACGTACATGAGACCCCAGTGGACTTTCGCATCGGTAAAGCCATCAAAGTGGCGGAGGGAAGCGACCTTACGCTGGTCACGACCGGGGCCATGCTCCACATAGCAGTCGATGTGGCTGCCTCTCTCACAGTAAACGGCATTCGTTCGAGAGTCTTGAGCATGCACACGATCAAACCGCTGGACACGGAGGCGATAGTCGCGGCTGCAAAAGAGACATCAGCGATTTTCACGCTCGAAGAGCACAGCATCATCGGGGGCTTAGGAAGCGCGGTGGCCGAAGTTCTTGCGGAAAATTGCGAACGTCACGTGCTGTTCAAGCGTCTTGGAATTGGGCCGATGTTTAGTCCGATGGCCGGCAGTCAAGAATTTCTTAGGGAATCTTGCTCTTTGTCAGTGAAAGGCGTCGTGCAAACTCTTTCTACCTCATTGGGAATGAGCCTCAGCTGCTGATAGTTCGTTGGCTGTTTCTTTGTGTTCGCATTCGCGTGTCGAGATGCCATGTCTTACATCGTTCCCTTCGTTGACCCCGAGACGCAGTACCGGAATTTAAAGCCGGAAATCGACGCCGCGATCGTCAATTGCCTGACTCAAGGCGATTTGATTGACCGCCAGCAACTTCGCGATTTTGAGGAGCATTTTGCGGCCTTCGTCGGCGTCAAATACGCCGTGGGATTGAATAGCGGCTACCACGCGCTGCAATTTTCGTTGCAAGCAGCTGGCATTGGCTCCGGCGATGAGGTCATAACGGTCGCGCACACATTTGTCGCGACAATTTCTGCGATTGTCAATGTGGGCGCCGAACCCGTTTTGATGGACGTAGGCGAAGACTACAATCTGGATGTTGACGCACTGGAATCCGCCATAACCCCAAGGACAAAAGCGATCATCCCCGTCTTTTTGAATGGTCGTATATGTCGAATGGACCGGATAACGGAGATCACAGAAAAATACAATCTGGTTGTCATTGAAGACTCGGCACAGGCCCTAGGAGCGCAGTTCCGCGGGCGGAAAGCCGGTTCGATTGGCCTCACTGGATGCTTCAGCTTTTATCCGTTTAAGATCCTTGGAGGGTACGGTGACGGAGGCGCCATCACGACCAACAATCCCGATGTCGCGCAAATGATTCGGCGACTCCGCTACAATGGTGAAGACCGTCAAACCGGTGAATACCATTGTCACGGCCAGACCGCTCTTCTCGACAATCTTCAGGCCAGCGTATTAGCCGTGAAATTGAAACATTTGCCAGAATGGATCGCGCACAGGCGCAAAATCGCGGGGCGATATCGCGCCGGACTGCAAGATGTTGAAGGGTTGCATTTGCCGCATTTTGATGAATCGTGTCAAACGGATGTCTTCCAGAATTATGTGATTCGCACTTCCGATCGCGATCGGCTACGAAACCACTTGAAAAGTCACGGCGTGGAAACCCTGGTGCACTGGCCAAAGCCCGTGTGGGAGCATGGAGCGCTCAAACTGAAGGTCGGAAAACTTCCGCGCACTGAGCGAATATGCCGCGAAGCACTCTCCCTTCCGATGAGCGCGGAAACCACATTTGAACAGACTGATATCGTGGTTGATTGCATTCGGCAGTTCTATTGCCGCGAGCGCACACACGCCGCTGGGGTCGCCTAAATTGATACGAATTGGAATGGCTTCTCTTTGTGCGACGTTTTTTCCCTGGCTTAAGCATGCAACTATCTAAGAGTCTGTCGCGAATTCTCCTGCAGCGAAGTCTTTGGTTCATCGCGTTATTCCAGGCCTTTCTTGTTTCTTTTTCGCTTGTTCTTGCGTGGACGCTGCGCTTTGATTTTGCGATTCCCAATCGCGGTCTGTTACTCGTCGCCGTGCCAATCTTGATTGCGATGCGCCTTGCGGCTCTTTCCTCTTTTGGATTAATGCATGGTTGGTGGAGGTACACGGGCATCAGCGACATTGTTGATGTTGTAAAGGCTGTGATCGCGGGCTCTTGCGGTTTCTATTGTGCGATTTATATTGTCTTGCGAGCCACGAATTTTCCTCGTTCGATTTACGTTTTGGAACCCGTAATTACGCTCGGATTGCTTGCTGGAATGCGTTTCATGTCGCGCGCTCTGGCGGATTCGGTCCAGCAAAATATCGTTTCGCCAAAACAAATTGCCGTCGTCGGTGCCGGGTTTGCAGCGCAGATGCTCATCAGAGAAGTGAAGCACGACTGGGAGAATTACAGGGTCGTTGCGTGCGTTGACGACGATCCGACGAAGCAAAACCTCAAGGTACAAGGCGTGCCCGTTATGGGAACAATCGGCGCGTTGCCTCGTATTGTCGAAAAGCACCCCGTCGACGAAATCCTGATTGCTATTCCCTCGGCGTCTTCCGCGCAGATGCAAAGGATTGTTGCGATCTGTGAGAATACTAAAATTCGTTTCAGAACTATGCCTCCGCTAAAGGACTTGATGGTCGAGAGGCCGTCATTTCATCAGCTTCGAGATGTGAACCTACGTGATCTTTTAGAAAGGAATCCAGTTGACATCGATCTCGCTTCGGTTCGCCAACAAATTCAAGGCCAGACAGTTCTGGTGACAGGTGCGGCCGGATCCATTGGCTCTGAATTGTGCCGCCAAATCCTGGAATATTCACCAGGCGAGCTCGTTTGTTTGGATCAATCCGAAACAGGGATCTTCTATCTTCAGATGGACCTCGCCAAGTGCCGTGGCTCGGCGCGAATCATTTATTGCGTGGCGGACGTGAGGGATATTGGACGGATACGCTGCATTTGTGATGAGCGCCGCCCCAATATTATTTTTCACGCGGCTGCCTATAAGCACGTTCCCGTCATGGAATCTAACGTCCGTGAGGCGATTAAGAATAATATCTTCGGGCTTCTAAACGTTCTCGATTCGGCCGACGCTTCCGGCTGCGATGTTTTTGTGTTCGTGTCTTCTGACAAAGCGGTAGAGCCGACGACAGTTATGGGGGCGACAAAGCGGGTCGGCGAGTTGGTCTTGATGTGCCGATCGAGTCGCCACATGCGGTGCATATCTGTTCGATTCGGGAATGTCCTGGGGTCGAAAGGCAGTGTGGTGCGGATTTTTCAGGAACAAATCCGCAACAACGAGGAGCTTACACTGACACATCCCGAGGCCACGCGATTCTTCATGACGACTCGCGAAGCTGTCTCGCTTGTTCTTCACGCAAGCGGCTTTGGCAGGCACGGTGATATTTTAGTTCTCGATATGAGTCGGCCTATACGTATCCTTGATCTGGCTCGGAATTTGATTCGTTTCTCGGGCGGTTCGGCGGCCGGCGCGAAGATTCGCTTCATCGGATTGCGGCCCGGAGAAAAATTGAATGAACAGTTATTCTCTGTTTCTGAGGTCATCTCTGAAACGCCCAATCCCATGATTCACGCTGTGCACAGTCATTCCTTCGATTGGCGTCGCCTCGAAATACAACTCAATGCGTTGCAGGCTTCGCTCGTAACAGATTCGGATCTCGCCTTGCGTGCACACCTGAAAGGAATTGTCCCTGAATATACATTTCAACCCGCGCTCCATCCGCGAAAAACCGTTGCCCGGGAAAAGATGACACCTCAATTCTTCCGTCAGTCCGCAGGCATACGTTAGCAACCTCGATCCCGCGTAAGTCAGCAGGGTCGTCCCTCTTCTCGCACGGATAGTAATCTTCGGTCCATCGAGTCCGAATATGGCTGTGGCGCACACGCGCCTATTCGGCCCATTAGCTAAATAGGCAAAATATAGTGGAGAGAGAAATACAAAATGCAGAAAGAGCCGGCTTTGCTATCGAGTGCAAAGCCGGCCCGCGAGGCAAGCGAGATGTTACTGTTGCTCCTTTAGCGCATTCTCAATGAATGCAGCGACGTTGGCCTTTAACTTGGCGTGTGCCGCGTCATTCACATACATCATGTGACCCGCGTCATAATATTTCAGTGTAATGTGGTTACGAAGCGCGGCCGGAAGGCCGAGATGGTCCATTGTGTATTCTGTTTCGAAGAACGGAGTCGCCAGATCAAAGATTCCGTTTTCTACCTCGACGCGCAAGTTAGGGTTGTCGACCAGCGCTTGGACTAGATCTGGCTCGACATTTGGCGCACCAGGGAAGCCGTAGCCCCCGCGGCCGCCGTGTTTCCAATCCCAGCTTGCGCCTGCGAAGTTGGCAGCTGGTTTATATGTCATTCCTTGCCCGAATTTCAGGTCTTTCCGAATGTACTCGTTAAACGCCGCCGTATATGCGCTGCTGATCGCGCTCGATTGCGGATCGGAAAAGGCATATTCCGCCAGCGGGTCGATCGTATAGCCTGAGAATCGAGAATCAAGTCGGCCTGTCGTCATGCCTTTGGCAAGTTGTAGCTCTTGCATGAATTGCGGCAGACTGACGCGCAGGTCAGACTTCAAAATATAGTCCTTGCTCAAGCCCGTGAAATGCGAGAGTTTCTCGGCGATGCTGTCGCGGTCGCTCTGGCTCAAGCGGTCTCCCTGCAGCAACGCGTTTGAATAGTCCGTCATCGCGAATTGTCGTGCTTGCTGGAGAAATCCGTTCAGGTCGGAGGGACAGCTCATGACCTTGTGATAGCAGGCCGTCGCCGCATAGCTCGGAACATAAAGGATGTACGCGAGATCCTCGCCCGGATAGAACGAAATCGTGCCCAAATCCAGCACGGATGACATCAGCACAATCCCGTTCAGATCCATGTTGTCTCTTGATTGCAGATAATTTCCCAGCGCCGCTGAACGGAAGGTTCCGTAGCTTTCTCCGATCAGAAATTTTGGCGAATTCCAACGGTTGTTCTCCGTGATATAAGTCATGATGAACTGCGCAAACGCGCGGACATCCTCATCCACGCCCCAAAAGTCCTTGTCTTGCGCTTTGCCAATGGCATGGCTGAATCCTGTGCCCATCGCGTCGATGAAGACTTCGTCGGTCACGTCGAGCAGAGAATATTCATTATCCACAAGCTTGTATGGTGCCGGAGGAGTCGGCGCGGCATCGGTTGTAACGATGCGCTTGGGGCCGTATGCTCCCATGTGCAGCCACATTGTCGACGAACCCGGGCCCCCGTTGTAAAAGAACGCGACCGGCCGCTGGCTTAAATCTTTTACGTCATCGCGCGCGTACGCAACGTAAAACATCGAGCCGGTTGGCTCCCCTTTGTCGTTGCGCAAAATGATCGTTCCCGCCGTCGCCTTATAAGGGATCGTTTGCCCGCCGATGCGAATGCTGTGCTCGGTTACGGATGATTGCTCCTTTGCATTTTCATCCTGCATCGCAGGCTTAGCTTGCTGGCTTTTCGATTCGTTCGAGGGCTCTTGCGCGTTCGTTGTGAGCGCGAACGAGGTGAACAAGAATAAGAATGTGCTGAAAAGAATCACAACCGTGCTCGGACTCTGCGTCCTCTTCATCGTCCAACTCCTCTTGGTTAAGGATATCTTCTACAGGCTATATGCCAATGGCGCACGGATTCTATCGAGTCTGCAGAGGAGAAGTCAAAGTCTTGCGCGAACAGGATAGCATCTTCCAGTGGAGTCTTTGTATCACTATGCGCTCGAACCGCACGGCGGCGAGTTCAAATTGCGCGGCGCTGTCGAAGTGACTCGCTGACACGCACCTACCAGTATCTTCGCAAATTGTCGGACTATCAGTTGCTCTTGCACCGGACAATTCCGCATCTGGAATACCGGCTGAGTGCAAAGGGACGTGCGCGGCTGACGTAGTTTTTGCGGTGTCAGGAAAACTGATTCGAGTGCGCCAATAATGGATGTTTGCGCAACGATTCGTCGAAGGATTGAAACGCTTCGCAGAGCATGTCACGATATTTTTCTCGGTCGTAGCCACGCCATCCTTCCCACAACGCATAAGCACGCACGCGGTCGTTAGGTACAGCGGCACGAACATTTGTTATGACGTACTCGATATTCTGACCGGGCCGGAGCTTTACGCCATTCCCATACAACTGCTGCGCGGCAATTGCTGTGAGGTTCGCTTTGCTGTAGTCTCGCGGCTCGCGTGTCATCCTCTTGCTCACAACTAATTCTTCGATAGCGACATCGCCGCTCGTAAGTCTTTCCTGATAGCAACTGAAAATGATGCGGCAAATATCGAGCTTTTGGCGATAACTGTCGTAGTCGTGGGCCTCGGCCAAAATTGCCAAAATTTCCTGCTGCATTCGTGCAATCAGCGGCGGCGTGTCATGGCGGCGGCATTCGAGACCCCTAATTTTCAGTTCGCCACTCTCACTGACAGCGAAGAAACGATTCGAAACGGGAACATCTGCATATTGCCGAGACGGGAGAAACACTACATAGCGATAGATTGCTTCTATTGCTAATGGAAGTCCCGTGCGGCCCTCGATCTCACAGGCAAGTCGTTCGTAATCCGCACGGCTGGCGCGTTCTTTCCTGACATAGAGCGAGTCCACTAGAGCATGAATCAACTCGAAACCGCGACTTTCAGCGATTTCTTTCGCAAGAAGCAGTGTCTCTCGCGCCACAGCATTGATGGCTTCGTGCGCTTCGATTTTTCCGAAGCGTGCATTTTTGTAGCCCGTATAGCCGAAGCAACAAACCAACAGCCATTTCAAAGACTCACGCTGCAACCTGTATCGCTGAATGGAATCGGCGGGCGCTTGGCGCATCAGCCTTTTCAATTCCACGCGCCGCTCAATGAGCCGGGCAACGACGCGGCTGGTAATGCCTGACCGCTTTTGGCAGATGCGATAGCCGAGTTCGGGCACGCGAGAGGCATCTGGACAGCATGGGCAATTCACTGTTTCTGGCGAAATGTTAAATCGCGCCATGATGGACGGATATTCACTCACAAAATCCAGTTCCGCGACGTTTTCGAAAAATCCCAGTTTCGGCGTGAATACGAGTCCGCCACGGTCGGCAACGAGCAATTCATCGGGCGATTTCAAATCCTCTGGTTCAGCTTTCTGCGCGGGGATTAGCACGCCATCGTGCCACGCCAGTTCCATTTGCATATAAGAAATGCCTGTCCCAGCGGTCGTTCTCGTGGCGTATTGAACGGGCAACTTCGTGATTCGCGCAAATTCCCACAGTCCGGCGAGTTCACATTTGCTTGCCATGAATGAATTTGAGGAGTCCACGTGCAAACGGCCAAAAAGCGTAGTGGCCGATTCTTTGAACAGGATTCGCCCGCAACTCATAAAACTGCGGGAGCGGCTGCGACCGATTGTTGCATCGCGATCGCGGTTCAATTCGAGCGGGATTCGATACTGTTCGGCCTGACGGAGCAACAAGGGTAGGATGGTTGAATCGCCCCAATCTGTCAGTAGCACGTCAGGATCGTACTGCTTCACAAGACGCGCTAGATTTTCCGCAGTCGGTATGTCGGCATCATCAAGCACGTGTGTCTCGCCATCTGCTTCGATTTCGAGTTCTCCACGGCGGCCATGCGACGGATTGACGCGTGAGAGTCCGGCAAGGCGCATTTGCATGATACGCAGCGGTGGAAGTTCATAATCGAACGTCCACGGATCGTCGCCGCAAGTGAGCGAAAGAATTCTGCCTTCGTGGTTCGTTTCCACCGCCACACGCGCCAATGGAAAAACGTTTTTCTCCCAACAGTAGAGCGTTGCTAACATCAAGTCTGAATCGTAAAGACGAGCCTCCTTATTTGCGCGCTGAACTACTCCCGCAGCAGCACGGAAGCATAGAGGATCACAGACAGATACTTCGAGCACGCGGATCGATTTCCCCTGCCAGATGTCCACGCGCTCCACTCGATTGCATTCGACGCGAAACTGAGATGTCAGCAGATGAGCGAGTTGTAGCAGAGTTGGCTCTTGCGCGTGAACGTAGAATGCGGGCCGAAACGAGGCGTCAATCAGTTTGTGCGCGGTCTGATTCGGAGTCAGAAGCCACAACGTCATTCCCTGTGAGCACGGGTAGAGATCGAATATCCAGCCTTCGAGTTGCATCGCCGTTCCTCTTGCCATCGAATAGTTTTTCCAGTGCCGAGAGGCGCTTTTCTTGATCGAGTACGATAGACAATAGAATCGCTTCCATCGGATTGTCGTTGCATTGATACGTAGCCGCTTGGGTGTAACAGCGAGCGCGTAAAAAAAGATGGTCGAAATGTTTCTGATCTTCCTGCCGTAATGCGCGGCGAAACTTCGCCCATCGTTGAGCGGTTTGTTCGAGAAGCTGGGCGAAAGTGGGGACGGTACGGCCCATTATTTAATCCCTCATAGGGAGCAAGGTGGCTTTTTCATTGCTAATAGTGAGCGCGCTGTTCTCATGCTCGATGAATTTCCATACTTGCCCAGCATATGCCTTCATGTTCTCGAAAAGTTTTCGTCGCGGGGTAGCGAACGAGGACGGATCGGAAAATATTGCGAGAGGCAAACGGCCTGCCAGTTGTTGCAGCGCATGTAGTCCTCGGTGAAAAGACGCAATGGCTTCCGCTTCCCTCACGTCTTCATCGAAATACAGTTCCGGCATGGCTGTGAGAATCACAACATCGGCAGGAAAGGTGTGTAGCAAACGGGGTACACGAACGAGCAACTCGGTTAGCTGAAAGCAGGTAAAGGCGCGAGCAATCCGAACGCGGCTGTCGAATTCTGACGGTAGACATCCACGCTGCCGAGCAAGACGGGCAAGCAATAGCGGATCAAATTGATTTGCGCCATCCAGATAGAGCACCTGCTTACCTTCCGTGATCGCACGTGGCAAAAAATAATGTGATAACCGTGGGACTTGCGGGCATCCGTAAAAAAGGGCCACTCCGCGTACTGGAAGCGTCCACGGCTTCGTATGAAAATCTGGCTCGATTTGCAGGACGGCTGAAAACATGCGGCGCTCTATGCGGAACGATAGTAGACGAATAAAAAGCGAAAGTCAAATACTTAGAAAAGCGTCGGATTTTTCGGCGGTACGTCGGCAATACTGTCAAGGTCAGGGTAGTCTTTGCGAAGTGGTTCCGGTACTTTTACCTTCGCGCCTGTGAGCAAATGGATGAGTTGCAGCGCGTTCACCACGCCTTTCCCCTGATAGTGATTGTTCGTAACGACAAAAGTGGTTTTCGCATGGCTGGCCACGGAACGAATGCGCTCCGTCCACGGTTCGAGTTCCGCTTCTGAGTAAAGGTAGTTATACCGTTCTTCCGATGGAGTAGTTGGATCATCGCTGAACCACGTATCGTAACGGCGTCCATGCAGACGTACATACCCGATAGCTGACGTGGCCTGCTCGCTTGGTTTGATTGAACGTCCGATGATCGGCTGATCTATGTTACAGAATCCGACGCGGTATTCCTGCAACAGTTCGTAGAATTCTCTTTTCGTCCACGATGAGTGCCGTACCTCGACAACGAGCGGATATTCTTTGAAAGTCTTGATAAGTTGCTTCAAACGAGCGAGATTCTCATGTGTATTGTGAAACGAAAAAGGGAATTGCAGCAGTATCGCGCCAAGTTTCCCCGCATCGCGCAATACATCGAAACCTGCGCGAACAGCTTTCTCGTCTTCGCCAGTCGTTTTGTCTTGGTGAGTAAACTTCCGCCAGAGCTTTGCTGTGAAGAGAAAATGGGAATTCGAGTTGACCTGTTCAATCCATTGCCGGCAATGCTCAGGTCGTAATGGTTGATAGAAGGATGTGTTGATCTCGATTGTGTCGAAAAATTCGGCAAGGTACGTCGCTTCGTGGAATCCGTTTGGCCGAGGCGCTGGATATACGATTCCAGCCCAATCCGAGTACGACCATCCTGCGGGGCCTATCCGAACGCAATTTGCGTCTCGCGTTTCTCGCATAGCTTTCCGGTTCGCGGCATCAGTCATCGAACTTTTCCATCGCCGCTCTACTGTTGTGACACTCACCGAATCCAAATCGGCTCGCTCTGGCTTTGGCGGTGCCCGTCCGTTTATACAGTCTACGCATCAAGCATGATGTTGCATCGAAGGCCGCTTCACATTCTCAACCTCTTTTGCGATTACTCTCTGGGAAATTACATCCACTGTCAGAAGAAAAATAGGTTATTCGAGAGCAATCAAAATTGCGTTGGCGAATATGTTTGTCCTCCCACTAACAACTCCGGTGTAGTCGCAAAGCCAACGAAACCTATGGGTCGCGCAATTCAGTCGTGATTCCAATGGGACGACGGTCGTCGCATCCATTCAACAGAGTGACGCAGCGGCATTGCAATACAGCCACCCATTCAAAAGTATCACTTCGTTTACATCCAAATACATCCAATTCAAAACAGTCCGCAGGAACATGGTGGCTCTCGGCGGCGGAGGTCAGCTATTGTGGAGGCAGTACGACCAAGCGTGTTTTAGTAGGGTTCGGAACCGGGCGCGCTCACGCTGTTATGCAATACGAATTACGCAACCCTACGCCCGGCATCTACGCGCACGTGATCGGCAATGAACACCGCGAAGCTGCGGAGAAAGTTGCCGGTGAATTGCTACCAGATGCGACCAAAGCGACCAAAGAGAATTCGCAAGTTGCTTGGGTGCAATAAGTTAATTGGGGTGAGCGATGGGATTTGAACCCACGACGTTCGGTGCCACAGACCGATGCTCTACCAACTGAGCTACGCTCACCGACGAGAAAACAATCATAGCACGCAGTGCTGTTCAGTGAAAGACGGCTCCGCGCCTATTCGCAGCACGTCCCGAAAGGCAAATCGTCTCCTGTGCAACTTGCCACTGCGGTCCGGTTCAGCTTGCTACGATCGGGAAGGTTTGGACGTAGGATCGAGCGGGCGAAAGGGGATTGGCGCGGCCGGAATCCGGGGATTTTGGCTCTTCTCCAACTGCGAGCGCGCATAATCTGCCCACGGTCCCTTCGATTCGATTTGAAGATAGGATATCCAATGCTGCAGGGCGAGTTTCTTCTGTCCCTGCTTTTCGTATGCTGATGCCAGATTGAAGTGCGCGTCGCCATGCTGTGGTTCGATCTCGGTGGCGCGGCGCAAATGCTGAATTGCCTCGCTCATCTCACCCAGTTCATCGAGCACGCAGCCCAAATTGAAGTGACCGATGGCGTTCCCTGGGTCGAGTGCAAGAGCGTCCAAGAAAGCTCTTCGAGCGTTTTCCAGCTCTCCAAGCTGATAGAAAACGCAGCCGAGATTTACATGTGGCTCACACCATTTCGGCTGCATCTCAATCACCTGGCGGTAAAGATGCATTGCCTCATGCAGCCCATCACGCCGGGCCTCGCAACGCACCGCCCACTCAAACAGTTCATCCGCGGCTCGTGACACCATTTGGTGGATCTTCGGCCTCTCCACCACAGCGTGAAAGGGTAATAGCAATTGTCCCGTAAGGGGTTCGATAGCTCTGCCTGCGGCATTCGGCGGAATCGCGGCGATTTCCCGTCCGCTGGCGAAGAGTTTAAGCTCACCAATCGTTGCATCTTGTGGCCCAAGGCTCTTCCGTAGGATAGCTACGGCGCGCGAAAGCCTTCTGGCCGGTATTTTCGATTCTGTGATTGACTTGATTGAACGTAGGGCCACGAGATCGCGAAAATTGTAAAAATGCTCACCCCAGCGGGACCACGGTGTAACCAGGCGAAGTCGTTGCCAGTAGCGCAACCGGCCCGGATCTACTCCGACAATGCGGCTCGTCTCTCTTTGCGTATACCGCTCAGGCAATGCGCTCGTTTCCTCGGGCGCGACCGTAGTTACTCACGGGCCGCGCAAGCTTCTGTCCAAACGATTATCCACCCCATGTCAAATCTTACACATGGTGAGAATCAATTTTCTTGATCTTTTCTCCGTTACTGGTAAGCACCCGCCCGTTGCGGCTCTGAAGCGTCTTGTTAGACTTTCTAAGGGGGGCTCGCTGTTCAAAATGCCAGCCGAAAAATTTGAACATCGCCAGCTTGGGCAATTCACTAGCGTGGCTCGCCCAGTCGCTCTCCTGCTCGCCTTATTGGCTCTCAAGGAGACTGCTCCGAGCTCCAGCCGCACCCCAGTTGTTTTTCTATCTATCTATTTGATCGCATCCCTTGCGGTTCTAAGCATTAAGAATGTCTCTCGTTTTCAACGGGTCCGTATTCCTGTTGAACTTGACGCCGTCGTTCTCGCCGTTTTTATCGCACTGACCCCGACCCTGCCTCCATTCTGGTTGTTCTACATCTTCACTGTGTTCGCCTTGGCGGCAAGGGGACGTTTGAGTGCGAAAGTTTCCCCGTTCCAGACACGACCCAACAGTCTCTATGTCAGCGATGCAGCGCTTCTCAGCGTCGGCGCCGCGGTTGCCGTAACTGTTCGTGCCATCTGGTTTCAAGAAAGCTCCGGGATAATTCGTTGCTTGGGGCTCGGTTTGGCGACGTACTTCGCCGGTTTTTGTGTCACGTGGTTCGGAATTCGTGAACGGACCCTCATCAGCGAGCACCGGTTGATCGAATCCCTGCTCGGTGCGATACGCGTAGAGAAAGGTGTCGCTGAATCTGTCCGTCTCGTCTTGAGCGAACTGGCCCGCGAATTCGATTGCGAACGCGCCGCGCTGGCAATATGTGATGAAGAAATCGAGCGGCTTTTTGTCTGGAAAGCTGATCAGGATCGTCGCCACGTAATTCCACCGGAAGTTCTTCCGCTCTCCGGCGCCGGGGCTCATTTCGCGGAGGACTTGTCGCATACGATTTGCTGGAACTCGCTCGACGGGGCAGGGAAGGGGTTTGGCTGGGAACGAGATACCGGCGCTTCATGGAAAGAGATGGAAGCTCCGCCAGCCACGGCTCGACAGCAGCTCGGCGCGCGCTCTGTGATGGCTGTGACCGTGCTGTCTTCAGGACATCCCGCTGGCCGCATGTTGCTGATCAATTCTCGAGGAAATTTTACCCGCCGTGACCTGCGGCTTTTCGAGCGGATCGTTCGCCAACTCAGCGTTCCGCTCGAAAATGTTTTCCTTCTCCGAAATCTCCGGACGAGGGCCGTGGAAGGAGAGCGCAGCCGCATTTCGCGCGATCTTCACGATGGCATTCTTCAGACGCTCTTGAGTCTCAATATCCAGCTCGGCGTTCTGCGCCGTAAGCTCCCCCAGTTCCCGGATCAAGTAAGCACCGACCTGGCAGGCTTGGAGAAAACCGTCCGCGAGGAAGGGGAGGAGCTTCGCCAAATGGTCAAGGACCTTCGGCCGCTGCGTCTGGAAAGCGCCGACTTGCGGGAAATGATGTTCGGTTTCGCAGAGCGTTGCCACGAGGAATCCGGCATTGCCGTCGATTTATTCTTGGAAGAGAACGATTTGCGCGCTCCGGACCGTGTTTGCCGCGAAGTTTTCCAGATATATCGTGAGTCACTCAATAATATAAAAAAGCATGCACGCGCGAGCCACGTCGTGGTAAAACTATGGCAAGACGACACGAAAATCTTCCTCGTCGTCGACGACAATGGGCAGGGATTCAGTTTTTCGGGCCGGTACAACAGTGAGGAACTGGACCGCTTGCGCCTGGGTCCGATCTCGATAAAAGAGCGGACGCGAAGCGTTGGGGGTGTCCTGACGGTGGAGTCGAACCCAGGGCACGGTGCGCGTTTAACAATTGAAATCCCATTGAACTGAGATGACAAAAGGCAAATCGCCTGTCCGCGTTCTGATCGCTGACGACCACGCCATTTTCCGCGATGGTCTGCGCAAGCTATTTGAAGGTTCCGACGAAGTGACGATCGTCGGCGAAGCCTCCAATGGCAACGAGTGCATCCGTATGCTCGCGAAGTTGAAGCCAGATATCCTTCTTCTGGACTTGCGCATGCCAGAGAAAGATGGACTGGGCGTGCTGGAAGAGATTAATTTCGATTCGATTTCTACGCGCGTTATCGTTGTGACTGCAGCCGAAGACGACCGTGACGTTGTTCGCGCCATGCGTCTGGGTGCGCGCGGCGTCGTTTTGAAACAGTCGGCGAGCGATTTGCTCCTTAAGAGCATCAAGAAAGTTAGTGAAGGCGAAATCTGGCTGGACAATCGCATGACGGCGGAAGTAATCGATGCGTTCAAGCGTTCCGCAGAAACCGGCCAGCGCCGCGACAAGCCGCTCCTTAGTGATCGCGAAAAGGAAATTGTTCAGCTCGTCGCTCAGGGATTTCGCAACAGGGAAATCGGGGAGAAGCTTTTTATTAGCGAACAAACGGTGAAGAACCATCTCCACAACATCTTTGACAAGCTCGGCGTGTCCGATCGGCTTGAACTTGCGCTCTACGCCATTCATCATCGTCTGATCGATCAGACCTGAGATTCGCTTCTGTTTCTTCGAACTTTGCGTTCCTTACGTTTCGCTCGACGGAGAATTTTTTTCCTCAGAGCGTGTTCTCCGCGATATTCTATTAACTGATGTCAACGGTGGCTGAAAATCAGAATGAACGTACGTGCGCCCACTGTGGGAACCCGCTATCTGATTCAGTCTCCAAGTGCCCGCACTGCGGGGAGCCGCTGCTTCCTCTCTTACGCACCCGCGAAACCGTCATTTTGCTTTGCGTCGTGATTCTGGTCGCTCTCTTCTTTGTCACTGGTTTTGTCGCGAAGGGTTTCCACCAGAAATTAGCCGCGCTCGGCCAGCAATGGTTTGACTCGGGCGAACAGCAACTGAAGTTGGGAAATGCCACCCAAGCTCTTGCCGATTTCCGCAACGCCCTTGTCTATGCGCCTGACGACGACGAAATTCAGTTGCGGCTCGCGCTGGCTTTGGCTGCCACCGGCCACAATAGCGAAGCGAGTTCGTATCTCTTCGGAATCCTCGCTCACGCTCCCGCCAACGCGCCCGTTAACTTAGCGCTTGCTCGAATTTCGGTCGCGAGCGGCTCAGAGGCGGATGCCCTTCGCTACTATCATGGCGCGATTTACGGCGTCTGGCCTGACGAAGCCGAAACGAATCGCGTGAAGACTCGTCTCGAGCTTTGCCAGTTTCTGATTTCGCGTCATGATGTCTCCAATGCTGAATCGGAGCTTATCGCGCTCGCTTCGGACATTCCCCGCGAAGGCGAATCCTCCATTGAAGAGAAAACGGGTGACCTATTTCTTGAGGTCGGTGACGCGAACCGTGCGCTGACCGAATTTCGCGCCGCGCTCGCCTCGCCGAGTCCGCCCGCAGGCTCTCTCCACGGCGCTGGTATCTCCGCATTTCAACTCGGCCGCTATTCCCTGGCAGAATCCTATCTAGAGCGCGCTTCCCATCTTCGAAAGTACGACCCAAGCATTACCGCGCCGCTCCAGATGTCCAGACTCATCCTCGCATGGAATCCTTATATCGCCGGACTCAGCGCTAAAGAACGCCAGGTTCGCGTGCGCCACGATTTCGAACAGGCTCTCATGCGCTTGCAGTCGTGCGCCGAAGACAAAGGCATCGATCTAACCAATAAGTCTGCAACTTCAGTTTTTTCACCCTTTTATGCCAAAGCAGTCTCCTTACGGCCACTTTTGACGCCGTCCGGCTTTCGTCATAATCCAGGATTGGTCGATGCAACAATGAGCCTTGTATTTGGCATTGAGGATCTTGCGTCGCAGCAGTGCGGGCCTTTAGAAGGGCTCGATCAAGCTTTGGTCTTGATAGGAAAATCCCCACGGAACGTGCAGCAATGAGTGCGACACCTGGCGACATTCTCGCTCCGTCCCTGCCTGACCCGAGGGTTTCGCGCGAGAGGAGCCGCTTGGAACGGCTGTGGACAATCTGGCGCCGGAAAGCTCTCACGCTACGGGAAGGTCAGCTTTTCCTCCTGCTCGCCGTGATTATCGGCATGTTTTCGGGTCTTGTTGTCGTCTGTTTCCGGATCACAATTGAGTGGACGCGTTTCTGGTTGCTTGGTTCCTCCATGCAGCCTTCATATCTTCGCGTTCTTCTTGCGCCGACGCTTGGCGGCATTGGCGTGGCTCTGCTTGTCTTGCGCATTTTCAAACGCTCGCGCGGCAGCGGCGTAAACCAGACAAAAGCCGCCGTCTTTATTTTCGACGGGTACGTCCCTTTCCGAACCGTGATTGGAAAATTCGTCACTTGCGCTCTGGCCATCGGAAGCGGGCAATCCTTGGGCCCCGAAGATCCTTCCTTGCAAATGGGTGCGGGAATCGCTTCCGCTCTTGGGCGAAGTCTCAGACTATCTCGCGAAAAGCAGCGTTTGATCGCGCCAATCGGCGCTGCGGCCGGCCTCGCTGCCGCGTTCAATGCACCAATTTCCGCGGTCATTTTCGTAATCGAAGAAATTATCGGCACATGGAGCGGCGGAGTCTTGGGTGCAGTCATATTGGCGGCCATTTCGAGCGTCGTCGTCATGCGCGAATTCTTGGGCAATGCACCTATGTTTCGAGTGCCAGCCATCGAATTTCGTAGTCCAGTTGAGCTCATCGGCTACGCCGTACTCGGTGTGATCAGCGGTTTCGCGGCGCTCGCTTTCTTGAAATTCATCGCCTATACGCGCCCAAGGCTGACGCGCCTCCCGCGTTGGACGCATTATCTCCAGCCGGCCATTGCCGGGCTCCTCATTGGCACGATTGGCCTCTGGCTGCCCCAGGTGATGGGTAGCGGGTATCCGATCATTGACCAGGTTCTCCATGACCAGTTTGTCTGGCGCATGTTGCTCCTGCTTGCGTTGTTCAAGATTCTTGCAACGGGCATTTCTTTCGTCAGTGGTACGCCAGGTGGCATGTTTGCACCAACTCTTTTCATTGGCGCAATGCTTGGCGGCGCTGTAGGAGGCTTCGAGCATTACGTCGTCCACAGGCCAGTGGAATCCGTTGCCGCATTTGCTCTGGTTGGCATGGGAACGTTTTTTGCGGGATTCCTGCGCGTGCCTATCACTTCCGTATTCATGGTTCTCGAGGTCAGCGGAAACTACTCCATCATCGTCCCAGCGATTATCTCCAACATGATTGCCTACTTCATTTCCCATCGTTATCAGAAGGTCCCGCTTTTCGATTTTCTTGCCCGGCAGGATGGCTTTTTTCTTCCCTCCATCGAGGAACTGCGCGAGCAGAATGCCTTGCGTGTGGAGGATGCCATGCGACCGGGGGAAGGGAGTGTCTGGCGCGAGGATGACGGCGGCAGGTTATTGCAGACGGGATCAGCTTCCTCTCCCACTGCCTCGTTCCTGCTCTGGAGGCGCGGTAACGATTGGCAAATCGTGTCGCGCGACGATCTCAAGCGCCAGCCTGAAGGGATTCGTGTGGGGGCTGCCGCGCCTGAAATCCCCTCACGCGGCCCTTTGCCGCAGCTCTACCCGGACCAGCACTTGGACGAGGCTCTCCGCCTCATTGGCGATTGGCCGCTTGTGCCCGTCGTCAACCGCGCCAATACAGATAAACTCGAAGGTGTGGTTTCCCTCGAGGACATTCTGCGCGCCTACCGTAACTCTTGAACTTCCCGTGATTTGGCCATCCTAGTACCTTTGTACTACGTCGCTTCTCGGCAAAATGTACCTTGCAGTCTATTGAGGCTATTTGACGATGGCGCTTAAGCTGGAGGTAGTAGCAAATGCGGAAGGTGTCCTTTGGCGCAAAAAGAGCGTAGAACCAGCCGTCGTTTTCTAATGCGATTGCCCTTGAAGGTTCGCTGGACCAGCGAAGCATCCGTCGGAGAGGCCTCCTCGGAGACGCGTGAAGTCAGTTCCCGCGGGCTATATTTCTTTCTTCCCAAAGATCTGAAAAGCGGAGCGCCTCTAGAGATCGTCATGACCCTCCCCCATGAAGTCACAATGGCGGGCCCCGTAAAGGTTCGTTGTCTCGGGCATGTCGTGCGCACCGATTCAGAAAGAGAACAGGACATTGGCGTGGCTGCAGCTATTGAACGCTATGAGTTCCTGCGAGATGGGGAAGTGCTCGTATAACAAGTTCTTGCCCATCCTTTTCGGAGTTGGGTGAGAAACAACCGGCGGATGCGGGTCCCTCAGCCACGTCCGCCGGCTAATTTTTTTTGAACGTCCAATCTCCAAACGGTCCGTAAAATCCATCCTATCAATTCCTTCTGTTGGAGTGTTGAATCCCCTTTCTGCGATTAGACCCGCAATATCTCTCGAAAGTTTGCGCTTGACAATATTCTATATTTCTGCAAATATCGAAGAATATCTACGGCTCAAGAGGTCGAGTTTATGGTCAGCCAAAACCAACTCAGCATAGAAGTCAACGATGTCGTGCGTTATGCAGACATGTTTTCCGCAATGGGCACGGAGCCGCGGCTGCGCATCATGCAAATCTTGCTGACGGCGCATCCGGATGGGCTGGTGGTCGGCGATATACAGGATCGGCTGAGCATTCCCAACTCCACGCTCTCGCATCATTTGGACAAGCTGAAGTCCGAAAATCTCGTTAAGGTACGGCGGGAGGGTACATTTTTGCGCTACACGGCGAATACGGTGGCGCTGAGGGAACTCCTCAGCTTTTTGTATGCGGAATGTTGCACTCGAACGAAAGCTCTCAATGGCGACGAAGTGATTCAAGTTTGCCAGTAACTTAGGGAATCACAGGAGAATTGTCAATGAATGGGAAACAGTTTCCGGACGAAGCGAACGTAAGGGAAGTGGTAAAAGAGAAATATGGCGAGGCCGCCCGACGTGTCAAAAGCAGGGGCAGCTCCTGCTGTGGCACTGCGGAGGCCTGTTGCAGCGATCCAATCACTTCCCGGCTTTATGACGCCTTGCAGACAGATGATCTTCCTGAGGAAGCGCTGCTGGCATCGCTGGGGTGCGGCAATCCGACCGCTCTGGCGAAGCTCAGCGCCGGAGAAGTCGTGCTGGATTTGGGCTCGGGCGGTGGCATTGATGTCCTGCTCTCGGCGAAGCGTGTAGGTCCGTCCGGAAAAGCCTACGGTTTGGATATGACTGATGAGATGTTGGCGCTCGCAAACGAAAACAAACAAAAAGCGGGCCTGAAGAATGTCGAATTCCTCAAAGGCGAGATTGAGCATATTCCGTTGCCGGATAATTTTGTGGATGTAATCATCTCGAATTGCGTCATCAATTTGTCTGCGGATAAGGACCGCGTCTTGCGCGAAGCGTTTCGCGTTCTCAAACCTGGCGGACGGCTTGCTGTTTCGGATGTAGTGACGCGCGGAGAGATTCGCCCCGAAATCCGTCAAAGCGTTCTGCTATGGATCGGATGCGTGGCAGGGGCCCTTGATGAAAACGCTTACATCAGCAAACTTGCCGCTGTGGGGTTCGAGCAGACCTCGATTGAGCCGACGCGCATTTATCGCATGGCCGATGCGCGCGAGTTCTTGTCTTCTGCTGGAATCGATGGCGACACCATTGCGCCCGAGGTCGATGGAAAATTCATGAGCGCATTCATTCGCGGCGTCAAGCCGATCGCTTAGTCAAAGATATCCTGGAGAGTCCTTCTGCAAATCGGATTGTTTCGACCCGTTGAAGGGTATCAGCGAACCGGAGATATGTTCGGGTAATGTCAGGCCATTACCATGTGCTTTTCCTGTGTACTGGAAATTCCGCCCGCTCCATCATGGCAGAGGCGATTCTCAACCACAAAGGGTCGCCCACATTTAGAGCTTATAGTGCCGGCAGCCATCCGGCTGGATACGTCCGTCCGGAAGCGCTCCGTCAGCTCGAGATGGCTCACCTTTCGACAGATGGCCTCCGAAGCAAAAGTTGGGATGAATTTTCGGGGCCGGACGCGCCGCGATTCGATTTCGTTTTTACCGTTTGCGATAACGCTGCAAAAGAAATCTGTCCCGTCTGGCTCGGCCACCCCATGACCGCACATTGGGGTATCCCTGATCCTGCCGCCGTTGCTGGCTCGCCAAAACAAGTCGAGCAGGCTTATCGCGATGCTTTCATGGTTCTCGATCGTAGAATAGGTTTGTTCCTCAGTTTGCCGCTCATGAGCCTCGGCCAATCGGCTATCAAACGTGAAATCAAGAGAATCGGCCGCCGATGAAAATGATAGAGTCAGTCGGGCGAGGGAGCCGGCCGCATTAGCACGTTCATGGGAATTGGCATTCTCTTGCCCGCGCTCTTCGGATCTTCCAAAGATAGAGATATGATGGGGAAGCATTTTGCCGGCGCGAAAACTATGGCTACTGTCTCCGCTATAACCGCTGACGACGCGCCCAAAGAACGGTGGCGCGCGCTGGCTGTGCTTGCCACTGCCACTTTCTTGGAAATGAGTCCGTGGTTTTCGGCGTCGTCCGTCCTTGCGCAATTACGCCTGGCATGGGGAGTCAGTTCATCCGCGGCCGCATGGCTCACGATCACCGTGCAGCTCGGTTTCGTTTTCGGCGCTTTGATTTCCGCTGCTTTTAATCTCGCCGATTTGGTGAAGCCGCGCCGGCTAATGCTCATCGGCGGAGGAGCGGCGGCGATTTTCAATCTGGCGCTTCTGACGAGCCACGGCATCGCGTCTGCTCTGCCTTTGCGATTCTCGACCGGTGCGGCGCTCGCCCTTGTTTATCCGCCTAGCCTAAAAGCCATGGCGACCTGGTTTCGCCGCGAGCGTGGCGCGGCCCTCGGAGTGATGGTCGGCGGTCTGACACTCGGAGCTGCGCTGCCTCACCTTCTCAACGCTCTCGGCGGCGCCCACTGGACTTGGGTTATCCTCGCAACTTCGGCCTTGACGCTTGTCGGCGGCTTTCTTGCGGAGTGGGGAGGCCACGACGGGCCGTATGCATTTCCTGGCGCAGTGTTCAACCCGCGCGAAGGCCTCGAGATGTTAGCCGATCGCGGCGTGCGGCTTGTGACGCTTGGCTATTTCGGCCATATGTGGGAGCTCTACGCCATGTGGACGTGGTGCGCCGCATTTTACGCAGATGCCTTGAGCGCCACGGGAGCGCACGCTCCGCTTCGGGACGCTGCCTTTGCAGCATTCGCGACGATTGGCATCGGAGCCATTGGTTGCTGGGTCGGAGGGGACATCGCGGACCGCTGGGGCCGTACGCGCACCGCAGCCGCATCCATGGCAACAAGTGGTTCTTGCGCGATTCTCATTGGGTTCATCGCCCCGCATTCGTTCGCTCTGATGCTCGCAGTTGGAATCGTTTGGGGTTTTTCCGTGGTCGGCGACTCGGCACAATTTTCCACCATGATGACAGAGATCCCTGACCAGCGCTATGTAGGCACCGCGCTGACCCTCCTGCTGGCCGTCGGTTTCACGCTGACCTGCGCGACAATCTGGCTTGTGCCAATCGTTCGTGAAGCGCATGGCTGGCCATGGGCCTTTGCGCTTTTGGCGCCCGGACCCGCGATGGGCGTCGTCGCCATGTTGAAGTTGTTGCGTTCGCCCGAAGCCGCGCGAATCGCCGGCGGCCGCGGATAACCCCCAAAAAACGAAGTTCAGCGTGAAGAACTGTAAAGCGTGGCGTTAAAGAACGGCGCGAAAGCGTTGATTACCGCGATGCGAAAAGCAGCCTGCCGCGTGATGAAGTTGCGAGTCAGGACGCCCCACGACCCCTGTGAATCGCGAATACCACTGCCTCCCGCGAAGGTGTCGATGGCCATCCCGAGCTCGACGCCTTCATCAATCACTTGCCGCACTAACTCATCCGGGACCATAACTGCGCCGGACTGGCCGAAAGAGCCTCGGCCGGTCGTTCCGAGCGCGTAGGCCCAACTTTCCAGAAATACCAGCCGCGAACGGCCTCCGCCCGCTTTGTCCACGACTACGTCCAGTCCGCCTTCCAGCCCTACGAAGTATTTCCACGGTAGATTGCTTTCTCTCGCTCGCTTGGCCAGCGCCTCGGCACGCTTGCGAGCGCCCGCCATCAATTCTAGTCGCGACAGCGGCGTATGGCTTACCCCGCTCTCAGTTTCAACCCCGACCACTTCGAATGGCGCGCTGGGATCCAGCGAAGGGCCAAAAATCTGCAGCGCTTCGCGGACGGCGTCGAGCTTCGGGCGACGCGTGCTCCCTACAGCGACGAGGATCTTGTCCATCGGCGAGATATTACAGTGAAAGAATGCGCCTGCGCCAGCCCATCGAAATTTGAGGTTCGATGTTTGATGCAGCGCGCAAGTGAAAATCCCGCGCTATACTTTCCAGAGTTGCGACTGCTTTTCGCGCCCGTAGCGAGCATTGAGGAAATTCTTCAGGTCATCAATCGACGCGAATATCTGATCCGCGCATGCGAGCATCCATCCGCTGATCTGTTCATGGGGAAGCGGAGTCACCATATACACCGGAATTCCTTTGCGGTATGCACTGGTCAATTCTGCGGGGGTCCCTCCGCTTTGCGAATTCGAATCGCCCCAGAAGCAGACGACGTAATCGGCCTTATTCTCAATCAGGTCGAGATCGAAATGAATGATTTTGCGGACTACACGCCGGAATCGTTCGATGTCGGCCAATTTCCATTCGCGGAAATGCGCGACTTCTTCATCTGTGAGGTTCTTCTTTTCATCCTCGGCAGGATCGTAGACTCGATGCCCGAGGTGGTCTCGCAGGAAGGGAGTCAGTTTCTGGCGCCAGAGTTTCCCCCCGCCATTGGCAAATTCGATGGGTCCGCAGAGATAAGCAAGCATGAGGGTCCAGGCAGAGCAAACTCTAGCATGGGGGAATGAGCAAGGCAACGGAAGGCACACCAAAAACTTCACATCGAAAGGAGTCAAGCTGGACGTCGCAGAAGCGGAAACGGCTTGATTGAAATATTCTGGAGCGGCCGAGGGGACTCGAACCCCCGCCTACAGCTTGGCAAGCTGTCGTACTACCCCTATACTACGGCCGCATAAACGCAAAACCCACAGCAATATCTTTTATAACATGCCCGCTCATGGGCGGACAAGCCCCAGAAGACACCTCCGCGCGCCGCCGTAATCAGCGCGTCAAGAGAGCCCTTCTCGGAGAAGAGTCTTCTAATTGACTTCCAGGATGCGCGTTGATTTCACAACCGGAGATCGCTTTTGCCGGTCGGCAAAGCGCGTAGCCCGCTGGCGGTCAATATAGACCCGTGCGAACTTCTCGCCGTCGTGATAATAAACCGTCACCTGCCAATGATGATGTTTCCGGCGTCGGTCACGGCTGAAATGCGAGGCGCCCTTCCTGTTTTTGGCTTTCGGGCTTGCTTTCTTCTTTTTCTTCACAAGTGTCCTGTCCAGGTTGCCGGAGTATGGCAACTTCGGCGTCGGCGCGCAAGTCCCAAGTTAATCAACGGGCTTGTCCGCCAGGCACCCAGCGCTGCCGGGCCTCGTCCCCAGGAAATATCTCTTCTTTTCCTTGATACCTTTCTTACATATCCGCGTCTAACAGAAAGAGCAAGAACTACCATATTTGGTGGAACTTTTGTGGTACTGAAAGCGTATTTCAAAGTAGGGAGAATGCAATAGGGGGGAAGGGAGTAAGGGCCATGGTGATGAGATTCGAACAAACAATGCACATTGAAGACCCCCGGCATCATTCGCAGGAACGAGTCGAGATCCTGCGGCAACTGCTGGCCGGCGGAGCGCGCGTTGAACCCGATCCGAAGCGGCCCGATTTTTATGAGGTCGAAAGCGGCTCCGAAATCTATTACATCCACATTTCGCCCATCTCCGGGAAAATCCTCCTTCTGGCGGCATGGCCGAAGGAGGGCGTTCCCGGCGACGAGGTGCACGCCGCCGTTCAAATGGTGTAATCCGTCTGTAACAACCTCGTCGTATAAAATATTCCTACAAAATCAAATCCGCAGCCTTGAAGTCCAGATCTTTCAGGATCTGTGTCTTCAATTCGTAGACTTCCGGTGACGCCGACGTACGTGCATACACAGAATCACCTGCCGCTGCCGAGATTTCGACCGTCGTTGTCCTGCCAGATTTCTCTGTCAGTGAGATGGTGATCGCGGGCTTCTTCAGGCGCTGCAAAATGGCTGCCGTCGGCGAGTCGTAAATCTTCGTCGCGCGGGCATTTTCGATCGGGTCCAGAATTTTCCAGTCTTGGACGGATTTGCCCTTGCTGGCCACGGGCTGGACTATTGTCCACTGGCCATCTTTTCCTTGCGAACATTCGATTGTTCCATTGCTGTTCTGGACCTGTACGCTCGTGATCGCCGTCGGATCAAAATGCAGAATCGTTTTGTCGCGGAAGTCGAATAGCGTCTTGTTGATCGAGTCGTAGAGACTCGACGGCACGACAAATATCATCGGCCGCGACGGGTCGTGCGCGTAGTAGTTGTTGTCAGCGTTCTTCTTTCCGACGAGCAGTTGAAATTTCTGTCCCTTCACCGTGCTCAGGTCTAGCGTAATCGCCGGGTGAAGCAAACCGTACTTTGCCAAGTCGTTTGCCGTTTCGCTGGCAACGTCCGTAAACTTGCCGCCGGATATCGAACTCGTAAAAGAGCTCACGACGCTGGAATCCGCAACGAGTTGCTTTGGGCTTGTAATCTGCCAGCCCGACGTTTGCTTTGCCAGACCGATCTTGCCACTGGAATCATCCAGAGTGATGTCGCTGATATCTGCCCCGTCTAAATCCAGGATCGCTGAGTCGCGCAGTTTTGAGAGCGGCTGGGTCGTTTCGTCGAGGAGTGAAACAGGAAGCGTGTCAATGTCCTTTCCTCCATCGATTTGCGCGTAGACTACGCTGCCCGAAAAATCCTTGTTGCCCAGCATAATCGTGTGTTTCGTGCCGCCTTTCGGCTGAAACTCGATCGTAATGGCGGGCCGATCGAGCCCATACTTCGATAGATTGTCGCTCGGTGCGAACGAACGCCGGATTTTCAGTCCGCTCAAATCATTTACGATGCCGCTGATTGTTGATTGATCGGCTCGCGTTTCGACTGGCTGCGTGATCATCCACGAGTTTCCCTGCTTTGCGAGCGCAGTATTGCCACTCGAACTTTTCAATGTTAGTCCGGTAATGTCATCCGCTTTTACGGTAAACGCCGTCTTCCATGACGCTTCCTCGGAAGGCGTCGCGGCGTTGTGTTTGCTGTCGTAGAAATAAACAAACGCACCCAGCGCGATGGCCAGAGCCAGAACCACTAATGTGCTCTTTTTCATGGCCCGTTACCGCCGCTTGATCCAGATATAGATTCCGCCAAGGATCACCAGCAGAGGCAAAATCACCATGCTGAACCAACTCAACTCCGTCATCTGAGCTTGGGTTAGCGTGACGCGCCGGTTCGTCGGCTCTTTCGGGCGAATCGAGATCAGGTTCTCTTCCTCGGTCAGCCAGTTGATGGCATTGAAGAAAAGATCGCCGTTGCGCTGCTGATCGAACCATTGATTGGTCGCAAACGTAGAGTTGCCGATGACTACCAATCGCGCATCACTCTTGCCCGATTTGTTTTCCGCGGACACGCCCAAGGAAAGCGGGCCGCGCTCGTCTTTTGCTGGATCGAATTTCACGGTTCCATTCCCAAGGTTCGGCACCGTGAAGCTTGCTGCCGAAGTCTTGAGCAGCTCAACCGTCTGTGGATCGGCCTTCGATTGATCCGCGACGGATACCGTGCGCGCCAGCGGGAAGAACGTCATCATGTTCTCGAAGCCTTTTACAATCGGACTCGGCCCGTAATTGACCACCAGAGGAATCCCCGGCCCCGTTCCAATCAGCCGTCCCACTCCGCTCACGTCGATCACGTAATTGTCCCCAACCTTCACATTCCACGTGCTCATCAGTGAATCGAGTCCGGAATTCGTTCCGGGGTCGAGCAGGAGCAGCGCCTTTCCCCCGCCTTCCAGATATTTCGTAATCATCTGCGTTTCTTGCGGAAACAAAGACTTCGCTGGGCCCGCGTCGACAATCACGCTGCAACTGCTGGGAACGCTGTCCGAGGTCACCAGATTGACGGAGCTTACGAGATAGTTTTCCTTTTTCAATTTGTCCGCAACGCCGCTGAACCCCTTGGGGGTTTCATCCGTGATCGATTTCTCGCCGTGTCCTTCGAGAAAGCAAACGGAATTCACCGTGGTCGAAATCGCTTTTAGAATCGCAGAAGTGATGTCTTCCTCGGTTGTGGTTTGTGCGTGCTCCGTGTGCGAGCCGTTCACGACGACCAGTTGGCCCATCTCCGTGATTCCGTATTCTTTCGCCATGCCGGGTTGTTCCGTCGGATCGACGACTTCGAAATGAATGTGGCGATTCAAATCCGCGTAATCCGACATCTGATCCCGTACTTGCTGGACTTCCGGATTGCCGGCCTTGTCGAACAAATAAATATTCACGTCTGTTTTAATCGGCTCCACGATTTTTTTCGTTTGATCCGAAAGGGTGAACAACTTCGCAGTCGTCAAATCAAACGTCTTGTGATGCCGGAAGCCCAGGTAATTGAGAAAAACCAGGATAGCCACTACAGCAACGATGAGCACTCCTGTGTTTGCACCGAGCTTCGAAGAACGCTTCGAGAAAAATCCAATGAGGCTTCGGAAATCGAGAACAATCCACGCGAGGAGAAGCACTCCGCCGGTAATCAGCAGCACGTCGCAGGGGACATCGAGGATCTCTCGCGAGGTGTACCGAATATATCCACTGAGCAGAAGCACCAATCCAAGCACGCCGCCGAGTTGAGCCAGTTCTTTGCGTTCCAGTTTCATCTAGGCTCTCCTCCAGCGCATGGACTCGACCGTTCGCAAGGTCAGAAAAATACCCAGGAAAATCCAGCTTCCAAAAAACACCAGCCCCGTCGTGTCGATCACGCCTTGGACGAAGGGATCGAAGTGTTTCAGAATCGCCGCATATTGCAGCGCCTGCGCGATTGCCCCGTTGCCTTGCGCGAAAATATCCAATAACCAGAGAACCAATGAAATTCCAAAAATCGATACGGCCGAGACGATCTGATTTTCCGTAAGCGACGACATGAAGCCGCCCAGCGCCAGCAGCGCTCCTCCCAGAAGAAACAACCCGAGAAATGCTCCGGGAATCATCCGCCATGGCGCCGCTGGGTCGCTGTGGCCGAATAAATAGAACATGTAAAAAATCGCCGGCACCAACATAATGGCCAGAAGGCTCAGCGACGCGAAGTATTTGCCCAGCACGATCTGCGCGTCCGTGATCGGCGACGTCATTAGCAATTCCATCGTGCCGCGTTTGCGTTCTTCTGAATAAATTCCCATCGTCAGCATTGGGGTCAGGAACAGCACGACGATCCCAATCGTTCCGAGGAAAAATCGCAGCACCAGGCTGGGCACATCCACGCTCGCCGTCTGTCCCATTTCCATGCTCTGCATCGCCATTGTGTTTGCGTAGTTGTTCACCTCGGCCAATGCATTCGTGAAAAAAATTCCCGTCAGAACGAGAAAAACGAAGACGATGATGTAAGCGACCGGCGATACAAAATAATGGCTCATTTCCTTGCGATAAATGGCATAAAACCCGCGCATGTCAGTTTCTCTCCTCCGATTTCGACGGCGTCTTCCGCGCCGGATCTTCAGTAGTGAGTTGCAGGAAAATTTCTTCAAGGCTCAAGCTCACGCCGTGCAATTCATAAAGCGGCCAGCCCTGGCCCACGATCTTTGCTGCGATCTGGCTTCGCAGATCTTTCCCTTGCTCCGCTTCCACCGTCGCGATCATCCGGCCGGAAGACGCAGCAGACTCGACTTGCACTTTTCGCACACCCGAGATCCCTGCTAGCGCATCGCGGAGCGCCTTTTCCGGCGCCTGCGCTTCCACTCGGATGCGCCCTCCGCCCTTCAGTTGATGCGTAAGATTTTCCGGCGTGTCGACCGCAACAATTTTCCCGTCGTTGATGATGACCACCCGGTCGCACGTCATGCTGACTTCCGGCAGGATGTGCGTCGAAAGAATGATCGTGTGGCTTCTCGCGAGGCCTTTGATCAGATTGCGGACTTCTATGATTTGCTTCGGATCGAGCCCCACCGTGGGCTCATCCAGGATGATGACGTCCGGGTCGTGCACAATCGCTTGCGCCAGCCCCACGCGCTGTTTATACCCGCGCGAGAGGCGTTTGATTAATTCGTCGCGCTTATCCGAAATATTGGTCATGGCCATTGCGGATTCCACGCTTTGCGCTCGTTTTTCTGCCGCCACGTTCTTGATCCGCGCCACGAAGTCCAGATACGAGATAACGGTCATGTCGCTATAAAGCGGTGGAGTTTCCGGCAAGTATCCGATTCGGCGCCGCACTTCCATCGAATCGTCAAACACATCGAAGCCGCCGATCTTTGCCGTTCCTGTCGTTGCCGGCAGATAGCCTGTCAGCACGCGCATGGTTGTCGTCTTGCCCGCACCGTTCGGGCCGAGAAAACCTAAAATTTCGCCTTTGTTAACGGTAAATGAAATGTGATCGACTGCGGTCTTGTTTCCGAAGGATTTCGTCAAGTCTTGTACTTCAATCAATCAGCCACCTCCCTGTAAGTCGTACAATTCACACCTCAGGCGTCCGCGCTCCAGCCGGACGCTTATAACGCGCGAACTCGAACCCATCTTTATACTAAAACTTGCGCCAGGACGCCAAGACCGCCCTGAAGAACTATGAAAAGCCGGCCGTTTTAGGCAGATGGATCCCGCTTCGTTTACTGTGGACTCCAGGTCATCTCCACGTGTACCGGAATGTCGTTCTTTATTGGAATCATCAGAAGTTTCGGTGGGTCAATTTTGAAATCCGAAACCGTCGCCGGAATTGTGCCCGTCATTTTGATATCGTTTCCTTCTTTCACTAGCTGAAATTCCACCTGTTTGTAATGAACCGTCTGCCCGGCAAACTGTATCTCCAGGTCGGCGTGGATCGTTCCAGGCTTGATTTCGGCCTCAGGCAGTTGCGCGCGGACAACCACCATCGGGAATTCCGCGCCGCGCGTCACTTCGATCATGTGAAGATCGCGATTACTGTCGCCCGAATCGAATGATTTCACGGGCGCGGCGATCAGGAAATTGCACTCACCGCCTTGGCAATCGCCCTTGCCGCGCGCCGCGTGGCTAACCCCGTCCGCTTCATGAAGCGGATGCGACATATGATAAGTAAGCGTCGATTGTTTGAGGACCCATTGCCCGTCTGCGTAACCAAGCAGAGGGAATGCTAAGAATAGAAACGAAATCGCAATCTGCTTCTTTGCAAGCCTCCTCTTAATCAAGGCCCCTCCATATTTTTGCTCGTTTCGCGCAATCATTGACTCCCCGAAGCCTCTCGGTCGGTATAGGTTTCGATCGGCTTCGACCGCTTCAGGCCGAAGGCCGCGGCGACCTTCTTTGCCGACCGCGAAACGCTTCCCGATTTAATCGTCACAGATAAAACCGCCGCTCCATACGCAGCGGCGGTGACAATGGCCACCTGACCGTGCAACTTGGCTATCCCGTGAACCTTCTTTCCGCTGCTTCGTTGTACGAAGGCCATCTCTCCGAGAATCGGCGTCAGAATCATCCCCGGCCCATGAATCCAGGCCAGCGCTTTATGCCAGCGAATGGGTCCTTCTGCTTTTGTCCCATGTATTTTCGGAGCAAAGATCGCGTACGACGCGCTTGCAATATACAGTCCCGCCGTTGCTGATCCGAGCGCGGCATGCAAATAGCGATCCCTTGAGCTCGTCACCTTCCCGCCGGCAAACGCGCCGCTGACGACTGTCGCGGTCAGCGGAATGATCGTGATCAGGCCCAAACGCTGGTGGATCTGGAGCATGTGCGACCGCTTGTCCAACCTTGCCTGCTCCTTTGCGTTTCCTTGAACCTCGGTGGATGGAAAGCCGAGATCGCTCAGCGAAGGTTCCGTTCCGCCCGCGGGCGTCTTCGCCCCTTGTTCTGGCGGCGCTACTGGTTTGCCATTCTGGATCGTTTGCGGCGTGCTCGCGGCGCTCAGAGCGATATCGAGCGTTTTGTCGATGCCTGCCGCAATCGTCAATTTTGTGACTTTCGTTTCCATCCCATCCGCGCTGACGGTAACCTCGTAGTCGCCGGCTTCCATATTCCGCATCTGATATGCGCCGGACTCATCGGTTTGCACCGCACTAGATTCGCCGGTAGCTTCATTTTTTACCGTGACTTTTGCATGGCGAACCGGTTTTCCGGCAGAGTCGGTAACCGTTCCTGATAATGTGCTGCCAGTCGTCTGACCTTGCGACCATTTGGGAGCAAAGAGCGAGAGTGCGACGATTGCCGTTAAAGCGAGCCTTCGAAGCCAGCTCATTAGCATTCGAAAAACACCTCCCCGCACGCGTTCTGAAACTGATTCCAATCTTCCCCTCGAAATATCATCTGCATCCCTTCGCACAGAATCAGCTCAGTAATATAAGGTTGCCTCTCCTGTTTATCGAATTCACCAGCGCTTCGGGATTGACATGCGCTCGCCGAAAGCATAACGTTCGCCGCCAGTGGGCGGCGCAATCATACGACGAATAGAAATACGGTCGGGAAGGTAATTTCCCATGGCCAGCAACCGGTTTCGGACCGCATTTCTTGCCATGTGCGTGTTAGCCGCTCTACTGACGCTTGCCGGCCAGTCCGCTAGTTTGCGCATTCCCGTCTTGGTTCTTGTGGCCACGCGCTGCATGGCGATAGTTCTCCTTGCCTGTTACGCAACAGCTCGGCGTTCTCTCACGCTTTGGATTCTCGTCGGTCTTTTTGCCGGCATTGAGTTCGGTCACGACGCTCCCGCGACCGCGGTTCAGTTTCAAGTCCTCGGCACAATTTTCCTCCGGTTGATCAAAGTCATCATCGCGCCCCTTTTGTTTGGAACGCTTGTCGTCGGGATCGCCGGACACGCGGAACTGAAGAAGGTCGGTCGTATGGCGGTCAAATCTTTGGTTTTTTTTGAAATTGTCTCGACCATTGCTTTGATCATCGGCGTAATCGCGATCAATGTGAGTCGCGCCGGATTCGGCGTGCAGTTGCCTGCCGCAGCCGCATCGCAGTCCGTCGCGACGCCCATGCAAACACCCGCGCAGCTCATTCTCAATATATTTCCGGAAAATATCGCGAAGTCAGTTGCCGAAGGTCAGATTTTGCAGGTCGTGATTTTCAGCATCCTTTTCGCCATGGGCTTGGCGCTCGTAAATGAACAAAAGCGCAAGCCGATGCTTTCCTTCGCCGAGAGCCTTTCCGAGACGATGTTCAAGTTCACAAATATTGTGATGTACCTCGCCCCCGTCGGTGTCTTCGGTGCCATCGCGTTCACGACGGGGCGTTTGGGCTTGGGAGTCATGCTGCCCCTGCTCAAGCTATTGGCCACTCTCTATGTGGCGTTGGCTGCATTTGTTTTTCTGGTTCTCCTGCCGATCGCTCTGTTCGTTCGCGTCCCGCTGCGCCAATTTCTCCGCGCCATCGCCGAACCAGCCACGATTGCTTTCGGGACCAGCAGTTCAGAAGCCGCGCTGCCGTGTGCCATGGAGAACATGGGAAACCTCGGTGTGCCGCGGGGCGTCGTGGCCTTCGTAATGCCGACCGGATACAGCTTCAATCTCACGGGTTCGAGCCTCTATGAATCGCTCGGCTTGATCTTCATGGCTCAAGCCGCCGGGATCCATCTGACGATTGCGCAGGAATCGCTGATGATGTTGACCCTGCTCCTGACAAGCAAAGGCACAGCCGGAGTTGCTCGCGCGGGACTTGTCATTGTCCTGGCAGCCGCAACTTCATTTCACTTGCCGATGGATTCCTTCTATCTTCTCTTTGCCGTTGACCCGCTAATGGACATGGTTCGCACCGCTGTCAACGTGGTCGGCAACTGTCTGGCTACCGTCGTCGTTGCCCAATGGGAAGGCGATTTCCCGCCCGCCTCCGCACTTTCACAGCAGTCCTGATCAGGAATTCTTGCTATTCCGCCCGCAATTCCGGATTCGCCCCAAAAAATCGAAAATAGAGAACCAAGCTCACCGCCGTTATGGCCGCATACGCGTAGAAGGGCAATCCGATGTCCGACAAATCGAACATATATCCAGTGAATCCCGCAGCTCCGGCCGATGTCGTAAGCCGCGCGACCTGATTCATGGCCAGGGCGCGTCCCATCTCGTTTTCGTGAACCATCGCCGTGAGCGCTGTCTGTTGCGCCGGTATGGCCGCGATGCGCAGCGCCGGTGTAAGCATGTACACGACGAGCGCGAGATCAAAAATTCTCGTCAGCGGCAGAAGCAGCAAAAGCAGTGCTCCCACCCCGCGTGTCACGGCGACTCCTTTGACGAATCCAAATCGGCGTTCGAGCGCAGGCGCGATGAGCATTGCGACTGCGGCTATCAATTCGCTGCCAAATCCGTAAACGGACATCCGCGATTTCGGCACGCCATAAACGATCACGAAGAAGGGAATCAGAAACGGCATCACAAGTCCCTGAGAAATGCCGTTCACCGCTGCGGTCAGCGAAAATTTGCCAATGACTTTTCTGCTTTGTAGAGAATTCAGGCGGCCTCCACCCATGGAAAGTTTCATTGGTAGAAGAAACACCAAGCCCGCGCCGCTGACCACGGCCGCAGCGAGAAATGCATCGCGCGGACTGAACAAGCGCGCCGAGAGCATGCCCGCGGCGCTGACGACTCCGCTCAAAAATGTGAACAGCGAAAACCAAAATGTGCGATTCTGAAGGGACGTCAGATCCGCAATCACGGCGCTTTGAATCGGCTGCGCCGCGCCGCCAACGCTTCCTGCTGCGCGCGATCCCGTTGCCGAAAATCCTCCGAGTATAGATGCGATGAATAAAATGGGAAGCCGGCCGGAAGCAAAAGCGAGAATCGCGCCGATTGGAAGAAGGAGGCCCACGAGCAAAAGGGTGTTCTTATGCCCCCAGAGGTCTGTCAGAAACCCGAAAAGCAGCGCGAAAACTGCCGTGGCCAGAGTCGCGGCGGCGTAAAGCACGCCAAGTGTATAGACCGAATAGTGCAGGTAGCCCAGGACGTAGTAAGGAAGAACGAGAATGATGATGCCCGCCGCGAAACTGCGCATCAACCGGAAAATAATCAGATAGGATAGCTGCCAGGTTTCATGGCTCACAAATACAGTCTACAGGAAATATTTTTTGCTGGAGCCTGTGTGAGTCGCTCGGTTTTCCTTGGGCAACGAGAACGAATGGACTTGCATCCACAACGGCTAGGACGGATGCCGAATCTTCGGAGCGGTGAGCGAGTCGTCTCCGGCAATAACGATTTGTAAGAGTCTTGTTTTTCGTGAGATGGAAGATGCGCGTTGACACCATCGCGTCGTTTTGTTATTTAAATTGTTTGCTTTGTGTGTGCGAGACTTCAGCGCCTGCCCTATGCCAGGAATGACGCCATCAAGCCATTCCGGCCTTCCAGATGGCAGAATTAGAAATCGAATGATGGATTGCCCATCGCAGCAAAATGACGTGCTTGATGCGCGCCAGCGAAAGAAAATGAAGAAGCGCTCGTTGTGGCTAGCTTTGTGCGGTCTGATGGCTGGCAGCCTGCTGGCAGGCTGCGGCGGTGGCTCGGCCTTTTATTCCATCGCGGTGAGCCCCAATGCGCCCCAGTCGGTTGACCAGGGTCAATCAATCCCTTTTACCGCCTTCGTTCCAGGCGATCAGACCAATTCCGGAGTGACTTGGAGTCTTTCCGGTCCGCATTGCTCCGCTGCTGCCTGCGGAACTCTCAGCAATGTAACAACCACCTCCATGACCTACGTGGCTCCCAAGTCCACGGGCAAGCTGCTGACTGTCGTTCTGACGATTACGGCCAACGTGAACAACTCCGCCACCACCACGATAAATATCACCGTCAATCCGGCTCCCATTATTGCTACGGTCTCTTTGCCGGGCGTGCTCAATGGAGCCACGTACAGCCAGCAAATCATCGCCAATGGGGGAGTTTCGCCTCTTATTTTTACGATATCCAGCGGTTCGCTCCCGCCCGGTCTCCACCTGAATACGAATGGCTTTCTCACGGGCCGGCCGACAGTTGATGGCGGGAACTACACTTTTACGGTCACAGTCACCGACCAGGGCACGCCTCCGCTCACCGCCTCGCAGACGTACACGATCACCGTTGGTGCCGCGCCTCCATTTTCGATCGGTACAACTTCAATGCCCAATGCTGCGCAGGGCAGTCCCTATAACTTTCCTTTTGCTGCTGTCGGCGGCGTTCCTCCTGTAACCTGGTCCATAATTGCCGGTTCTCTGCCTCCCGGACTCAGCTTGGCGCCTACAACCGGGCAGGTTTCAGGCACGCCAACGACTCAAGGATCGTTTGGCTTTACCCTGCAAGCTACGGATTCTTCTCTTCTGCCGCCAAATGGAACTGCGCAGGTTGCTCAGCAACCTTTGACGCTCACCGTTGGCGCTCCGAATTCTTTATCAATCACCACGACCACGCTCTCTTCCGCCAACACGGCGATAGACTATAGCGTTCCCATCCATGTTACAGGCGGTATCAGTCCTTTCACTTGGGTCGTCACCAGCGGCATCCTCCCCTCAGGCCTTTCCTTGGATCCCTCCAGTGGGGTTATTTCCGGGGTTCCAACGGCTGTTTCCACGAATACTTTCACCGTGCAGGTAACGGACTCGGAATCTCCCGCGCAGCAGGCTTCGCAGACGCTGACGTTAGCCGTGGCCGCCTCGCCAACAAATGATGCGCTTCTCAGCGGCAATTACGTTTTCACTTTCAATGGTTTCGATGGCGCGGCGAGTGACGCTCCCATCATGATTGGCGGGACGCTCACCTTTGATGGCGGTGGCCATGTCGTGCAGGGCTTCGAGGATATTAACATTGACGTTGGAATCACTCAGAACGACAACACGCCCGGCCCCAGTCAGGACAACGCAATTAGCTTCGGCACCTATACCGTGGGATCCGACGGTCGCGGGAGCTTCACGTTGAATGTCGCGGGAGTCAGTTCGACATATCGTTTTGTTCTCAACGCGGCCGGCGACGCTCAGTTTGTCGAGTCCGACAACTCTCAAATGTACGGCACAGGCATTTTGCGAAAACAAGATAACCTGATCTTCTCGCCATCGAATTTTAGCGGGAATTATGTCTTTGAACTCGCGGGCCCTGATTCCTCCGGAAACCGATACGTTGAAACCGGAGTGCTCAGTGCCGATGGCGTGAGCCTTCTTCAGAATGGGAATGCCGACGTGAACGATGGAGGCACGGCAAATTCCTATCTAACAGGTGTCACGGGTACGTTCTTGGTGGGCCAGAACGGGCGCGGCACGGCATCGATTACTACGCCAAACGGAACGCTCAATTTTGTTTTTTACATGGTTAGTCCCTCGGATGTTCTCTTCGCGGGCATGGATGCGCTCGCTCCTTCAACTCCTACGACCACCGGCGAAGCCATACTCCAAACGCAGCCTTCATTCGATGCCACTTCTCTTAACGGTTCGATGGTTGTCACGGAAATGGGTCAAACTTCCGCCGGAAAATCGAGTGTGCTCGGTGGCTTGCTATCGGCTAGCGGCGGAACTTCCGTGAGCTTGGCGTCCGATTCCAATAGCGCCGGAACGGTCGCGCTAAACTCCAATTCAACCGGCTCATACTCGGTCGCACCCAATGGCCGTGCGATGCTTACCGGAATTGGCAGCCAGGTCGCCGTCCTCTACCTGATTTCGCCCAACGAAGGCTTCGTTATCGGGCAGGACGCGCAAGCATCTGGCGGTGTCGTCGAATCGCAGTCTGCCGGGCCTTTCAATTCTGCTTCGGCCACCAGTTACTTCAGTTTCGGGCCTCCTCTGATTGGCACGCCAGCGGTTACGGACAAATCTGGCCTCGATTTCACCGGCTCGCTCTTGTCCGACGGAGTCTCAAGTATGATCGGCAAATTCGATGAGGGCGGTGACATCTTGAACCCCGGCGGCAATATCGGCTTCACAGGGTCCTACTCGATCGCTTCGAACGGGCGCGGAATATTGAATCTGACCTCGACCACGGGAGTCCCGACGCAGTTCGTTTTGTATATTCTCTCGCCGTCGGATATTCGCGCGATACCGTCCGCAGCCACGGACCTCCATCCTCAAGTCTTCTTTCTAAGGCATTAGCTTGGCCGTCGGTGCATTTGTTTTGAGCTTTCAAACACGCAGGCTAGTGTTCAATGCGAAAACACGATCGACTCGTTTGAGCGGAGGCGGTGCAGTAATCCGCAATTTAGTCCGCACCGGGTGGCTTCTGCTCCTCGCTTCCTTTTCGCTTTTCATCTTTCCGGCGGGCCATTCCTTCGCGCAATCTTTGTTAGCGCCTCCCGATTCGCATCTGGCGGATCTGACCTCCAAGCCCGGATTTTTCAACGAGCCTTCCATTGCTGTGAATCCCCGCGATCCTCAGCAACTGGTGGCCGCTTTTCAAGTTCCCGCAACCATTGAATATTCGCTCGACGCCGGCCAGGACTGGAGTCGCGCGTCTGGAACTGCACCCGAAAATTATCGTGTTTCCGGAGACGTCTCCGTCGCATACGACGGCAAAGGTCACGCTTTCTTGTGCTACATCGCCTTCGACAAGCTCGGAAGCCAGGACTACTGGGCGCGCGGCGCCACGCGCAACGGCATCTTTGTCCGCCGCTCCCTCGATGGCGGGAAAAGCTGGGCCAAAAACCCATCTACTGTGATTGCGCATCCCACCAAGCCGGGTATTCCGTTCGAGGACAAGCCCTACATCGTCGCCGACGACACCAAAGGGGCTTACGCCGGAAATCTCTACGTTGGGTGGACGCAATTCACGCTCACGAAGTCCGTGATTCTCTTCGCACGCTCCACAGACGACGGCCAAACCTGGTCCGCGCCAATCGAAATCAGTTCTCAGGAAGGCCTGCCGCGCGACGACAATGGCGATGTCGAAGGGTTCAGCGGCGCGGTCGCTCCGGACGGAACGCTCTATGCCGTCTGGGCCGATGGCGACGACATTGCTTTCACGTTTTCGAAAGACGGCGGAAAAACCTTCGCTCCTTCTGCAATCATCCTCCGCAACGCTCCGTCCTACTTCAAGGTCCATGATGTCTCGCGCGCCAATGGTTTTCCTCAGCTCGCCGTGGACCCGAAGAGTGGCCGCTTGTTCGTCTCCTGGAGCGATTACCGCAATGGCGATGTGGATGTTTTCGTCTCGGTGTCGAATGACCGTGGCGCTTCATGGTCCTCTGCCGTGCGCGTCAATTCTGATCCGCTTCACGACGGCTCCGATCATTTTTTCCAGTGGCTGGCCGTCGATCCCATAACGAGCGACGCTTACGTCATTTTTTACGACCGTCGCGACGACACGGAAAACCGAAAAACCGCCGTCGTCCTCGCGCGTTCCGCCGATGGCGGCCAGACTTTCCAGAATTACGCTTGGACCGATAAGCTATTCGAAGCTCGCGATAATTTTATCGGCGACTACACGGGAATCGCCGCCTTCGGCGGGCGCGTCTATGGTATTTGGGCCGAGGAAGCGCCCAAGAAGAGTGTCGCTGCCGGAGGCATTCCAAAATCGTCGGCAAGCGCTGAAACTCATCGCACCATCGTTCGCGTAGGAACCGCCGATTTCGGCGAAGCGAATAACTAAGGTCGGTGAAAGCCAGCCGTTCGCATCTCAGCCGTTTTTGTGGTTGTGCTATATTTCTCAAGCGAATCCCATGGCAAGGAAAAGCGCAAAACCGAAAGCGAAACGGAAAAAGGCCTCAGCCGCTCCTAAATCTCGTGCCGCGTCATCCTCCGCTCGTGGCGCGAATCCGAAGCGCGTCCGCGCGATTCTCGAAAAGCTTGATCAGGCTTATCCGGCAGCGACATGCGAATTGCATCACGACAGCGCGTTTCATTTGTTGGTCGCCACAATCCTTTCCGCGCAGTGCACGGACGAGCGCGTGAATATCGTCACAAAGACTCTCTTCCCGAAATATCCCGCGCCCAAGGATTTTGCCTATGCGAATCCCGCCGAGCTCGAAAATGACATTCGCTCCACGGGGTTTTTCCGCAACAAAACGAAATCCATCATCGGCGCCAGCAAAAAAATCGTCGGGGAATTCGACGGCAAAGTCCCGCAAACCATGGACGAATTGCTTACCCTTCCCGGCGTCGCGCGCAAGACCGCAAACGTCGTTCTCGGTACGGCCTTCGGCATCGCCTCCGGCGTCGTCGTCGATACGCACGTCCAGCGCCTTTCCGAGCGTCTTGATCTGACAAAGAATGCCGATCCCAAAAAGATCGAGCAGGACCTGATGAAAGTCATTCCCCAGGATCGCTGGATTCTTTTTTCCCATCAGCTCATCTGGCATGGCCGCCGCGTTTGTCAGGCGCGCAAGCCGCGCTGCCTCGAATGCAATCTTGAGCGCCTTTGCTATTCCAGGGACAAAACGGTTTGATTTCCGCGCCGCAATTTGACGCTCGCGGGTGAAATTTTGCGTTTGCTGATTGATCGCTTCGAAACGCCCATCGGCCAGATGCTCATCGTCGCCGACCACGCCGGAAATCTGCGCGCCATCGATTGGACCGAACACGAACCGCGCACCCTCCGCTTTTTGCAGCTCCACTATGGCAAAAATGATTTTCAGCTCGAGGCGGCCCGCGATCCCGGCGGCTTATCGGCCGCCATCCGTCGTTATTTTGCGGGAGACCTGGCCGCGATCGATTCCATCCCCGTTCAAATGGCCGGGACGCCTTTTCAATGCAGGGTGTGGCAAGCGCTGCGAAAAATCCCCTGTGGCACGACGGTTTCTTATTCGCAGTTGGCTCGTCAGATTGGCCGTCCCGCCGCGGTTCGCGCCGTCGGCCTCGCCAACGGTTCGAATCCCATTCCGATTGTCGTGCCCTGCCATCGCGTCATCGGCGCGAATGGTTCTCTCACCGGCTATGGCGGCGGCCTCGAGCGCAAGCGCTGGCTTCTCGAACACGAAAAGTGCGCCGCCGTGTCCTCGCAGCAACAGTTTCTCTATGAAGCTCCACCAATCTCTTCGCCATCCATCAGATTGAGAAGTGGATGACACCAATGCCGAAATATCCACCGTATGCATCCGGCGGTGAATCCGGTTGGGACAGCATCCGCAGCCACAAGTGAAGTATAATTATTACGCGCTTCACGTCGGGGCGTAGCGCAGCCTGGTAGCGCGTCTGCCTTGGGCGCAGAAGGTCTGGAGTTCAAATCTCCACGCCCCGACCACTCCTCTGAACGCCTGTCACATAGTCCTGTGACGCCCGTCACTGTTGACTTGCGTGTCCTCCTGCCAAACTTCTGCTAAAATTCGGGTCCCGGGGCCAGGCATCACGCTTCGCTTTGATGCGATGAGAGGTGCGAAAATGAAAATCCTGCTGGCGATCGATACTTCGCGCGCTTCGCAAGACGTGATTTGTGAGGCGGCAGTGCGCCCTTGGCCTCCCGCCACAGAGTTCTGTGTTGTTCACGTCGTGGATGTCACCGGCATGGCGGCCTTCCCGGCGCTGATTGAAGAAGACAAGCTCATAGGGCAATCCTTGGTCACGCACGCTGTCGAAAGGCTGTCCCGCCCCGGGCGTGAAATCAGCACCGAAGTCCTCGTCGGGTTTCCGAGAAAAGCCGTTGCGCATTATGCCAAGGAATGGGGAGCCGACTTGATCATGGCCGGCTCGCATGGTCAGGGCGCGATAGCGCGCTTCCTCCTCGGCAGTGTTGCGCAAGCCATGCTTCGCGTCGCCCATTGTTCCGTTGAAATCGTCCGCTGCGATCCTAAGAAGCCTCGCTCTTCGGGCAATCCGATGAAAATCCTTCTTGCGTCAGATGGTTCTGAGTACTCTCTGGCAGCTGTCAAGTCTGTTGCGAGTCGTCCCTGGCCTGCGGGCAGTCAAGTCAAGCTCGTCAGTTCGGTTGAATTGCTCGCCCTGGGCACGGAAATGGCAGCCTGGTCCTCTTCTCCGGCTTATCCCGAGAGCCTGCTCGTCGAAGTATGGAATGAAGCGCGCAGCCGCGCGCGCACTGCCGTCGCCGAAGCCCGCGATGTATTGAAAGCTGCGGGAATGAAAATTGACGATAGCGATGCGGCGCCAGAGGGCGATCCTCGCGTTGTCATCCTCAATGTGGCCAAGGAATGGGGCGCGGACTTGATTGTTCTCGGTTCTCATGGTTGGCACGGTATCGACCGCGTCCTTATGGGCAGCGTTTCCGAATCCGTGGCGCTCCACGCTCATTGCTCCGTCGAAGTCATCAGATAGTGGCGCCGCAAGGACTAACGCCAGATCGTGGCTTCGGCACCAAACGTCGAGCGAAAGCCTGCGCTAAAGAAGAGCGGCGAAAGTAGCTCGCATTTCGGCGAAGCAGGGCTGCGGCTGTTTGCTCGCTGGCAAAGCGCGTCTGCGATTTCCGCTCTGACAATTGCTGGTATCCTCCTTCACTTGTTTCTGCGTTACGTCTTGGAAACGGCGCCCGCAGCCTATCTTTCTCCTCTTTTTGTCGTCTTGTTTTTCGGTGGAATCCCCCTCGTCCTCACCTTGACGATGAAAGCTCTGCACCGCGAATTCGGCTCCGATTTGCTCGCGGGGATTTCCATCGTCACTTCTGTGCTGTTGGGTGAATACCTCGTGGGAGTCATTGTTGTCCTGATGCTCTCGGGAGGCACGGCTCTTGAACAATTCGCTTCGCGCCGCGCATCCTCGGTCCTCGATTCCTTGGCGAAGCGGATACCTTCAGTGGCTCACCGCAAATCCGGTTCGAGCATCTCCGATGTGGCCCTCGAAAATGTCGCCATAGGCGATCTCTTGATCATTTTCCCCCACGAAATCTGTCCCGTGGACGGAGTCGTTATCGCGGGTCACGGAAGTATGGACGAAGCTTACCTGACCGGTGAACCGTTCGAAATTTCGAAGATACCCGGCTCTCTGGTGATTTCCGGCGCGGTCAATGGCCAGTCGGCTTTGACCATTCGCGCCGAAAAGCTCGCGGTCGATTCGCGCTACGCAACCATCATGCGCGTCATGCAGGAGACCGAGCAGAGGCGCCCGCGGCTCCGTCGCCTCGGCGATAAGCTCGGCGCGTGGTACACCCCCATTGCTCTCCTTCTCGCGATTGCTGCATGGGCGCTGACGCACGAGTCTCATCGTTTTCTCGCCGTGCTGGTTGTCGCCACGCCTTGCCCGTTGCTGATCGCCATTCCTGTTGCCGTTATCGGCGCCATTTCACTCTCCGCGCGTCGCGGCATCATCATAAAAAATCCCGGTGTTCTCGAGGAAATCGATCGCTGCCGGACGTTGATTTTCGACAAGACTGGAACGCTCACCTATGGCCGGCCGGCGCTTTGGGAAATCACCTGCGTTCCAGGCTATCTGCGTAAGGATGTCCTTCAGCTCGTCGCCAGTTTGGAGGTTTATTCGAAGCATCCGCTCGCTGCGGCCATTCTCGAAGCCGCTCGGGCCGAAGGGCTGTCCCCTGAACCAGCCTCGGAAATCAGCGAGCGTCCCGGCGAAGGTCTCCGCGGCACCGTCAACGGCCGGGAAATCCTGATAACAGGTCGAAGCAAACTCGCGCGACAGAACGTAAGTCTCCCTCCCGTTGTACCCGGCCTGGAATGTTTGGTATTTCTCGACGGCAACTTCGCTGCCGCATTTCACTTCCACGACGCGCCGCGCCAGGAGAGCCGCCTTTTCTTGGCTCATTTGAAACCGCGTCACGCCATCAATAATGTCATGCTCGTCTCCGGCGATCGCGATTCCGAGGTTCGCTATTTGGCGGACCTTGTCGGAATCAGGGACGTCCATTCCGCGAAAAGTCCCGAAGAAAAGGTCGAAATCGTTCGCCAGGAAGCTCGGCGCCAGAAAACTCTTTTTGTCGGCGATGGAATCAACGATGCCCCAGCGATGCAGGCGGCAACTGTGGGCGTGGCATTTGGCTTGAGCAGCGACATTACCGCGGAAGCCGCCGACGCCGTCGTGATGGAAACCTCGCTTGCCAAAGTGGATGAATTGATGCACATCGGCCGCCGGATGCGGCATATCGCGCTTCAGAGCGCGGTCGGCGGCATGGCTCTCAGTGTGCTCGGCATGCTCGCTGCTTCGCTTGGCTACCTTCCTCCTGTCGAAGGAGCCATCGTGCAGGAGGTCATCGACCTGCTCGCCGTCTTGAATGCTGTGCGCGTCGCTCTGCCATTTAAGGCGCTCGCGGATTTCTGAACGGGCTCTCTCCGCGCACTCCCGATCAATTCAATCGGCATCATCAGGAACCGGCGCGAAAGAAACAGACCCGGCAGGCTTCTGGTTCCTGCGCCAGCGTGATAAAAGCCAGGCGAGCAATAGGCAGGCACTGATGCTGAGACTCGCGTCCGTGACGTAGCTGCCCGTCAGACCGCCGCGATCGTATCCGCGCCCATCAAGAAATTGCATATAGATGATGGGCAGGTTGATTGCCGACAACAGAAGGCTAAAAAGCGTCGCGGCAAATGGATTGTTTGGGCCGATCACCTCGAAGGTGATCGCATTGCTGGCCGAAAATGCCAGCGCCTGAAAGAGGTTCTCGCCAGTGATCGCGATTGCGAAACTTCCGGGCGTGTGCGGTAGAGCAATCAGGCTGAGCGTGAAAAGCGCGCCCACGATACCGATGCTCAGGTAAATCGGGCGAAGTGCCATGCGGCGAACGAGGGGAAACAGAAGAAAGCTGCCGGTGATGCCGGCGATTGTCGAGCCGATTCCGGCAAAAAGGCTCACGGTTCGTTCGTTGGCCGAGAAGTCTCTTCCCATTCCTCCCAGAATATTGGTAAGCGCGAACGAAGCTGCCGGAAGCAGGAAGAGAAGAAGTGCAGTCTGCACCTCCCGCCGGCGCAGCAGAGAAGCAACTTCGCGGCAGAAGCGGCCGAAGCTCTCGCTTGCCAGTCGGCGATCGGCCGGTGGCGATGGAATCGCAAGGAAAGATGCCATCGGAAGCAGGATCGTTCCCCCTATCAAAATTGCGGACAGGGTTGCGTTGAACCGTTGCAGCACTTCTCCGGAAAGGGCTATCATCAGACCGCCTGCGCCGATTGTTGTTACCGAAAACCAGATGCCGAGTTCACCATCCTGCTTTTTGCTGATTAGGCTTCCCATCCAACCGCCAACCGCGCCCGAGTACAGGCTCGCAGCAAGAAAGCCGGGGAGCATGACCGCTTCCACAAGGCCGGAACGGTTAGAGTAAGCAACAGTGATTCCGACGGTAAAAGCCGTGATGGTACCGAAAATCAAGGCATACGTTCGCCTGCTGAGCCGTACGTCGAGCATTGGAGCGATAGTGAATGCCCAGAAGCTTGGTGAGAGGATGAGCGCGGTGACGCTGGCAATGTGGCCGGCAGGAATTCCATGGGCGGCAAAGAGATCAGGAATGATGACAGCACAGAATCCGCCCGTGAGCCCAAATAGAGCATTCGACAGGCCCATTAACCAGATCGGGGGAAGTCGCCGTCCCGTTTCCATGCAATAAACCTCGTCAATGCTGAGTGGACAAGAGCTTGAAGACGAATACCCGCTGTTGCTTGTTCTACGGCACGCAGAGGTCCGGACGAAGACGTATTTATCCGGAATTCGCTTTTTGCCATTCCGAGAAAGCGCAGTATATACGTTTCGGCTCGTCCCCATAACCGTTTTCCCAATCATCGTTCAAATGATTTCAATGTCGCGGCCGCAAAATTTTGCGCCTTGGTCGGGTGGCGCAGACTTTAATGTTTAGATTTTCTGTGTGCCCCATGCTCGGTTTGGGAGCGTGGGGCTTTTCGCTTATTATGCGGTGGGCAACATGCTGACCGACGGGACCAACACCTACGCCTACAACGCCGAAAGCGAAATCAAATCGGCGGCGAGCGTGACGTACACCGGAGTTTATCCTGAGCTTGCCCGCCGTGGCGGGCGCAGCCGAAGGAACGGCGACGGCAACCGCGTCGAGAAGGCCAGCGGCACGATTTATTGGTACACTTCGGCTTCGCTCAGTCCAGGCGGCGCGGGAACGGAAATCCTCGACGAGTCGAACAGCAGCGGGACGATCACCAACGAATATGTCTTCTTCGGCGGCAAGCGCGTGGCCATGCGCAACGTCACGAGCGGCACAATCTACTACTACGAAGAGGACATGCTGCGGAGTTCGCGTACTCAACGGGGCCTCCCAGGTCGACGGCGAGTCGAGCCTGGGCGGCAGAAAGGGCTCCCAGGTCCCCGGCAAGGGGAGCCTGGGAGATCGGTCCAGGCGGGGCAGACGTCGGTTTGTTACGATGCGGATTTTTATCCGTTTGGCGGGGAGCGCGACATCACCAACACCTGCACGCAGAACTACAAATTCGAAGGCAAAGAACGCGACACGGAGACGGGCAACGACGACTTTGGAGCGCGGTATTACACATCGCGGCTAGGAAGATGGCTTTCGGCGGACTGGTCAAGCGTTCCCGAGGCGGTGCCATACGCGAATCTGACGAATCCGCAGACGTTGAACCTCTACGCCATGGTCAGAGACAACCCGGAGACTTTCGCCGATCTCGACGGACATGTTTCGTGCGGGCAGACGCTGCCCGGTTCGAACGAGGATTGCACGAAAACCGCGCCGAGCCCTGCCGCCACCACAGGCGGGAACGACCCTGCTTCGAACACGAGCGGCGACAGCCAGCCGCAATCTCCAAGCGCGACTGCCGCGCAGGACGCGGCAGACGCAAATGCGGCCCAACAGCAGAACCCGAATCAGAACCAAGATGCAGGCCAGGTTCAGAATCAACAGCAGCCTGGCCAGCAACAGTCGAACGGACAGCAGAATCAGCCCTCCTCGAGTACAAACATTCCGGGAAGGCTTCCACCTGCGGCAAATCCCGCAGGGAACGCCGCAAAACAGAAAACGTTCCGACCTCAAGAAGAAACGAAACCGGAACTTCGGAAAATCAATCGACCGGCCCCAAAGATACTTGGTGAGAAACCCGTCGAAGAGCTTACAAGGTTCGAGAGGATTACGTTATTCATCGCACGATTCGCCACTGCCGTTGCCAATTTTGCCGGAAGATTGGTGGTTCCGGTCATGGTGAGGCCGCCGTGTAACAGTGGACCGGGTGCACCGCCATGCATGTCCTAGGGCACAGGCCGGTCTTCGGAGAGTATTCTTGCTCAGAGTCCGCAAAGCAGAATAATAGAAAGAAAAGATATGCCTGAGAATCAAGGAACAGTTCCAAGCGGTGAAGTCAATTGGGATCGTTACAACCTTGCCGTTGCAATGAGAGATTCAGGTCACGTCGCCGAAGCTCTCGACGAGATACGCAAGCTGACACATTTCGCGTCGGACCCCAACGAAAAAGCTACCTTGCTTGCAAACGAGGTCGTCTGTCTCAGATTGATGGGACGTTTCGAGGAGGCTTGGGGGGCGTTGAAGCAAGCTTATCCGCTCGTTCCTGAGTGCAGTCCAACCTATGTGTTTCTTGGCTTTCACGAATCGCGCTTGTTGTTTGACCAACTCCGTGGCGAAGAGGCACTCAGACGTGTCGAGGGGCTTCTATCGCATTGTGCAGACACGTTGCAAGAGCTAGAGGCAAAGGACACCTACGAGAACCTTCAAAGCCTCCGTGGAATCTTGTTAGTGCAATTGAATCGTTCAGCCGAGGCACGTCCAATTCTCGAAGCGGCCGCTTCCTATGAGCCGGCATGGGACTGGGTTTCTTATTCCCTTGGGCTCTGTTATCTCGATCTTGGCCAGTTGGACGAGGCAAAACGACGGTTTAGGGAAGCTCTCGATCTGGGTGTGTCTGGTGCATTGGAACTGAGAACACACTATAGGTTGGGAATCATTTACTTCGAGCAGGAGTCGCACGGATGGGCAAGACAGGAGTTTGAAACTTGCCTATCCTTGAAAGAGGAGAGGGATCCGTCTCGCAGAAACATCTATGAATGGCTCGCGGCTACCTGCCATGCTCTCGGGCAGTACGACGAAGCCGCGAAGTACAGCAAGTTAGCCAATCAAGGCTAGAGCGGGAAAGATCACGACCTGCCCCGGGTGAGCGCCCCGGAGTTTTTGTACCAGGCGGGTCGCGCAGGCTACGCGATACGTTCAACGGGATTTTGCGAAGTGGGTGGCGCACCCTTCAATGTTTAAGGGTGCGGTTTTGCTCAGTATCTTTCGCTTGGCCGAACAAAATCTGAGCGTCTCTGCCACAACGAAGGATCAGCTTTCGTTCACCGGCGCGGCATACGACGCGGCGGGCAACATGCTGACCGACGGGACCAACACCTACGGCTATAACGCCGAGAGTGAAATCAAATCGGCGGCGGGGGTGACATACACCTACGATGGCGACGGCAACCGCGTCGAAAAATCCAGCGGCACGCTGTATTGGTATGGCCTGAACAGCGCTCCTTTGGAAGAAACCAATCTGACGGGCGGGATGCTGCGGGATTATATCTTTTTCGATGGCGCGCGCATTTCGGTGTACACGCCTACATCGACGGTGCTGGGGTTCTTTGACGATCATCTGGGATCGACGAGCAAGCTGGAGGAAGTATCCTCTTCGGGAACAGTGAGTCAGGGATTTGACTCGGACTACTATCCGTTTGGGCGAGCGCATCAGTTCAAGGACAGCTACGATCCGGCGTTCAAATTCATGGGGAAGGAACGCGACGAAGAGACGGGGTTGGACAATTTTGGTGCGCGCTACAACGATTCGACGATTGGGCGGTTCATTTCGGCGGACTGGTCGAGTGTTCCCGAAGCGGTGCCGTATGCGAACCTGACCAATCCTCAGACGCTGAACCTCTACGCCATGGTCAGCGACAACCCGGAAACGTTTGCGGATCTCGATGGGCATTTGTCGGGAACTGAGGGGTTGTGCTGGGTCGATTTTTGCGCAGGAAGTACGCAAACCGAGGCGGCTCGGGAAGGTGACGGGCCTCCTGCGCCGTCGAACACAGGCGACGGGCAGCAGCTTTCTAATTCGCAACAGGCTGCAGGCGCAAATGCGAACGTACAATCTGACCAACAAAAAGCGAAGGAGCAGAAGAAGCCCGGTTTCTGGAAGCGCACTTGGAACTGGTTGACACACCACAAAACCGAAGTTGTCGTCCAAGTTATGATTATGGCTGCGACTGATGGTGCCGCAGGACCTGAGGAAGTGGCGGGCGATGTGGCAGAAGCCACCGCTGAAACCGTGGGGGAGAGCGTTGGCACTGCAGGTGAGGCAGCTGAAGCGGGCTTCGCCGACGATTCAAGCCTCGCCGCGCACTTTGAGAAACACGGCGCTGAATTTGGAGCTAAAAGCGAAGGCGAGTACGAAGCGCTCGCAAAAGACTTCCTGAGTGGACCTAAGCTAGAAGGCGTCCTCGAGAAGGTCAGGCCGAACGGCGACATCCTCAGGTATAATCCTGCCACAAACGAATTTGGAGTCATAAGTAAGAGCGGAGCCATTCGAACGTTCTTCAAGCCAACTAATGGACTGGCTTACTTCAATGCGCAGTAGGGCTTCGACCGAGTGTCCGGTGTGCGGATTTACCGGATTGAATGGCCCACCATACGATGAGCACGGATGTCCCACTTACGAAATTTGTCCCTGCTGTGGGACCGAATTTGGCTACGACGATGCAGATACGTCGCATGCAGCACTCCGGGAGAAATGGATTGCGCAAGGGATGCCGTGGTGGAGCACTCGTAGTCGCCCGCCAAGCGGATGGAATGCCCGACGGCAGCTCCAGAACGCCGGGCTAATCCATTAGCGCCCAATGGAAGATGACAGCTTGATCCGGCGTTCAAGTTCATGGGGAAGGAACGCGACGCGGAGACGGGGCTGGACAACTTTGGGGCGCGCTACAACGATTCGACGATTGGGCGGTTCATTTCGGCGGCAAAAAGGGCTCCCAGGTCCCCGGCAAGGGGAGCCTGGGAGATAGGCCGTGCCGTTCCCGAGGCGGTGCCGTATGCGAATCTGACGAATCCGCAGACGCTGAACCTGTACGCCATGGTCAGCGATAACCCCGAGACCTTCGCCGATCTCGACGGGCATGATGGTCCTCCTTCGTGCGGGCAGGCGCTGCCAGGTTCGCTCCAAAATTGTACGCCCGCTGCACCGAGCCCTGCCGCCACCACAGGCGAAGGACAAAAAACCGGCACAGGCACGGGCAAATCTTCGACCCAAAACGCCCAGAATCTTTCGGTGGAGACCGACAAGAATGGCGTCACGACCGTCACGCTGCGCAGCACTGACGCGAATGTAACGACGAACAAGGACGGCTCGATCACCATGACGACGACCGCGACAACGCAGACATATAAGTTCAACTCGGCGGGAAACCTGATTAGCGGCCAATCCCAGACCGTGGGAACAGCATTCACCATGAAGGGCGACCAGTATACAACGCAAGCGATCAACTCTTCGCGCACGTTGACCTCGGCCGAAGCCACCCGCACGCTCGGCGGAACGGACTTCAGCCATATGGATACCAGAGGAACACTGGCTCGCTTCCCAGGTACCGTCGCCGCCGACGCCAAGGCGCACCCATTTCAGTACCTCTTCAAGGTTGGCGAAGTTGGAGGTCTCTTCTTTCCTGTGGCGCAAGAGTATGAAGGTTTCAAACTTTCCCTGGAGCTCCATGTGGCCGCCATAGAGCTGGTGAAGGCATTGGAGGATAGGTAGGACCATCGAATGGCGACTGGCGATCAAATGAGATTTCGTCTTCCCGGTTGGATCATTTTAATGCTGTCAGGCATCTGTTTCGCGGACGCTTTTTATCTTGGGTCGGGCGTGTGGGGCAATCCCTTGGCGGACACGTGGGGTGGTGCCATGAATGGCGTCGTGCTGGGGATGATTTTCTTCATCCACGGGAGTACCGGCCCGAGGCGGGCGGACGTTGTACTTGGGGCTTGCGCCTTTGCGGGGTTGGGGTTAGCGCTGGATCACGGACTTCTAAACGAACACAATCCGCTTTGGATCATCCTACTGGTGCTCGTCATTGTCACGTGGTTTCGCGGCGCGTGGATCGAGAAGCGGCAAGCCAAGAGCGACGCCAAGAGCGGCAACGACCGTTCGTTAACGTAGAGGAACAGAAATTCTCGACGAGTCCAATACCAGCGGGACCAATTGCTGGAGCGAGCAGTATGGCTACGATGCCTGGGCAAATCTGCTGACGATTGCGAAAGTATCGGGCTATTCGTCCTGCGGGCAGCCGGATAATTTGAGCATCAGCGTGACCACGGCGAATCAAATCAGCGGCTACACGTACGATGCGGCGGGGAATCTCGATACGATTCCGGGCACCGGCGGCATAACCTTCACGTACAATGCGGAAAACGAACTGACCACTTCGTCGGGTGCGTGAATTACACCCGAGTTTATCCTGAGCGTGCCCGCCTAGGCGGGCGGCGGGCGCAGTCGAAGGGTACGACGCGGGAGTCGTTTCCGATTCCTTCCTTTTCGGCCCTTCACCCGTTTACCCTGACGACGGAAGAGCCGAAGGTCGTCCTTCTTGCAATGGTATGGCTTCGATTCCCGCGGCCTGTCATATCGCAGGTTTGACCACACCCTCAGTCCGAGTGACAAATTGCACCAAAATTGTGCAATCCCAATTTCCTCATTTTTTGGAGAATTGTCTCTTTGCATTTTGCCGATTCCGCGCACATTGAAATCATCGCATGATTTTCACCGGCATCGCTGCGAGGCCCATTTTATGGGCCTTTTCGCACACTTCGCCGCCGCATCGCGCCTCGCGAATGCCCAAAACACAAAAATTCAAAAATCACTCAACCAGTCCAATTCAGGGGAAAATCATACAGGCCAATTTACGGCGAGTTTCCTTAAGTTCTTTGTAATCAATAACGCGACCAGGCCAATTTGTCTCTTTTCGGCCTTGAATTGAAAATCGCCTTCTTGAATTATCCCCGCGAAACCTGTTTCGCTTTTTCGTTCAGAAACAGCGTCATCGTTCGCGGCGCCGGCCCCGCAGGAAGATGCGCGATGAGATGCCGCGCGAGAAGTTTGAAAATGTGCACTGTGGTTCCCGCGCCTTCGGAAATGCCGTGCGTGCGATTCGGATACGTCATGAAGTCGAAAGATTTTCCAAGTTCGATCATGCGATCGACGAGCAACTGCGATCCGGCGTAGTGAACATTGTCGTCGCCGGTGCCGTGCACGAGCAAAAGTCTTCCTTGCAATCCTTCCGCGAAATTAATTGCCGAACCTGCTCTGTAGCCGTCGACATTTTCTTGCGGCAATCCCATGTAGCGCTCTTGATAAATTGTGTCGTAGATGCGCTGATCGGGAACCGGCGCAACGGACATGCCCACGCGATAAATTTCCGGCGAGCGAAACATCAAATTCAAAGTGTTTGTTCCGCCGCCGCTCCAGCCCCACACACCAACGCGATCCATATCCACGTACGAGCGATCTTTCGCAATCGCGCGCACAGCCGCGGCTTGCTCTTTCGAAGAAAGCACGCCGACGGCGCCGTAAATTATTTTTCGCCATGCGCGTCCTTTCGGCGCGGGCGTCCCGCGATTATCAACGGAGGCGATCAGATATCCGTGATTCGCGATGGCGCGATGATACAAGCTCCCAGCGCCATGCCATGCATCGAGAACCGTTTGCGCCGCAGGTTCTCCATAGACGTTGAAAAGAATCGGATACTTGCGCGACGGATCAAAATCGGCGGGCTTGATCATCCACGCATCGAGCGTCACGCCTTCGCCGATATCCACTTGAAAAAATTCCACAGGCTGCTTGACGAGAACTTTTATTTTCTCAAGCAATGCTGCATTGCCGGCCATCACGCGCACGGCGCGATGATCGGGAAGGCTGATGAGTTCGGTGATCGGCGGAACATCGAAGGACGAATACGAATGAAACGCCCACTGGCAATCCGGAGAAATATCATAGTGATGCACGCCGGGCATGCTCGCGGGAGTGAGGCGCTCGGGCGCAGCGCTGCCGTCCATGCGCGTACGAAACAGAAAATGCTGCGTGGCATTATCCGGCGAAGCAATAAAGTAGAGGAAGTCTTGCGCAGGGTCGGCGGCGAGAACTTCGATGACATCGAAATTGCCGCGCGTGACAAGGCGCGCACCGCTGCCATCGCGCGCAACGATATAAACGTGGCGCCAGCCATCGCGCTCGCTGACCCAAAGAAAGCCATTATATTTTGCGAGCCACCGCGTATCTTCGTTCACGTCAACCCAAGCGGCGTCTTCCTCGCGGAGAATCTGACGCGTGTGGCCGCTATGGCCATCGGTGAGATAAAGATCATCCTGGTTCTGGCGGCGATTGATGTGCTGGAGAAGAATGTCATTTCCGTTGCCGGTCCAGTCCATGCGCGGGAGATAGGATTTTTCCGAATCGCCGACGACGTTGAGCCATTTCGTGTTTCCCTTATCGATGTCCACGATGCCGATGCGAACGTTGGAATTCGGCGTGCCGGCGGAAGGAATGCGGTAGGTCCAGACCTTTGGATAGACACCGAATTCCGGATAGGGAATCTGCGTGACCGGGTCGCGAAAGCCTGCGCCGAGATTGTTGATCATGGAAAATTCGCGGACGGGGCTGGAATCAAACTGGAAAAAAGCGATGGTGCGGCCATCGGGGCTCCAGCGAAAACCATCGCGCACGTCGAACTCTTCTTCATAGACCCAGTCAGATGTGCCGTTGATGACGGTTTCGTTGCCGTCGGGGGTGAGCTGCTTGATTTTTCCGGAGGCGACCTCCTCGACATAAATATTATTCGCGCGAACATACGCGACACGAGAGCCATCGGAGGAAAATTTCGCAAACATGAGTGTGGATGGGGCGACGTCGCCTCCGAGCTTGCGCAATTTTTTTGACTGGCGATCGAGGACCCAATAATCGCCGCGCGTATTTTCGCGCCAGACACGCGCAGAGTTCGTGTAGATCAGGAGTTTCTCGCGGTCCTGCGACCATTGGAAATCGTCCACGGGCAAAGGCACTTTCGCGCCCGAGGGAATCAAATCGGCGGAAGAGAAAAGGACGGTGCGCGCGCCGGTTGCAGTTTCGTAGCGCGCAAGCTCCTGCGTCTCGCCATCGTCGAGGGAGCGTTCAAGGATGGTGAAGGATTTTCCGCCTTCATCCCAGCGCGCGGGGCCGAAACGTTCGCCGAGAAATTCGCGTGAGGAAAAAATGTGCTCGATCCATTCGTTGAGAGAGGCGGGAGGAAGAGCGGAAGATTGTTGGGAACCGGCGGATGAAACAGGAGGGGTAGGAACGGCGGCATCCAATTCGCGGAACGGGGAAAGCCCGCCAGTGATAGCCGCGCCGGCGCCGGTCAGGGCAGTGGCTCGCAGGAAGAGGCGGCGCGAAATGCGAGATTCACGATCCATGCAAGGCTCCTCACGAAAATTATGACCGCGGCATTTTTACCCATGAAATGACGAGAGTCACGAAAAATCAGTGAGGCGTGCGAACAGGTGTACGGCAAGAGTCAGTTTGAATATTGATTGCGTGTGTTACGAGCCAGAGAATTCAAACATCCACCCGGGAATAGCGCGACTCGGGAGGTCGCCATGGCGGGCAGGCGCGAGCGGGGCGAGCAGGATAGGCACTCTCGAAACCAACAGCAGATTGCCGCCACGGCGAGCATGCCTCACGCGGCCGAAATGCGGCCGGTTCGGAATGACAACCAAAGAGATTGGGGCTGCCAATGCGGATCAGCTTCCGTGTCTGATTCGCGCGTACTGAGATGGGCACCGGATCGGCGGCGATTCGGCGCTCATTCCGCACCGCAAGTTCTGATCTCGTCCAGTGAGCTTGGGACGACCCCAGAACTGGTATGATTCCTGCCCATGCGCGAACTGCGCAAGCCACCTTCGCCTTGGCTTTTCAGCCTACTGATCCTGCCTCTCGGTATCGTCGTGGTCGGCTTCAACTTCACAGCCTTTCCCTTGCTACTTGCGCAGGCTGGCGTCCCGGTGGATCGGATCGCCAGCATCAGTTCGATCATCAACCTGCCCGGAGTCATCGGCTTCCTCTTTGCCCCCATCGTGGACATCAAGTTCCGCCGCAGGACTTGGCTGGTGCTCGCGAGTTTTGGCACCGCCCTTTCTGCCTGCCTATATTTCCCGTTGATCGGCGCTTCGCATTTGATTCTGATGACTGCGCTCGTCCTCGCTGGCGGTCTCATCACTTTCTTAGTTGGGGCAGCTTGCGGCGGACTGATCGTGAAGACTCTATCGGAATCGGCTCAATCGAAAGCCGCGGGTTGGATGATGGCAGGGCAGTTAGGCGGAGGTGCGCTCGGCGCAGCCGTCATTCTCTGGCTTGCAGCGCGCGTGCCTGTAGCTACTGTCGGAGTATGTGTCGCGATTCTGGTCGCTCTGCCGGGACTTGTGGCCTTCACCATAGCTGAACCCTCGCCCCAGCCATCTGCATGGTTCCAAGGCCGCCTTCCTCAAATCGGCAAAGAGTTATGGGCGGTTGTCCGCTCCCCGGAGCGCCGATGGGGCACCCTTCTTCTCCTTGCACCAGGCGGAACGGGCGCTGCCCAGATCCTTCTGCCTGCGGTCGCCTCGCATTACGGGGTGGGCACATCCGGCGTGATGTGGATGAATGGCGTGGGTGGAGGAGCATTGCTCGCGTTGGGATCACTCGGTGGCGCTCTGATTCCCGGCAACTGGGATCGAAGATTTACTTACGCGGCAGCGGGACTGACGAACGCCCTTGCTGCATTCGTGCTCTTGGTGGCAAATCGGCCGTCCATCTATCTGGCTGGAACGGCGCTTTACTTGGTGACGCAAGGCTTGTGTTGGGCGCGAAGCACGGCGTTAGTCGTGGAGATTGTTGGAGTCGAAACCGGTGATGCCAGTACGCTGTATAGCGTGCTCAACGCGATTGTGACGATCCCTCTCCTCTACATGATCAGACTCGATGGTTTTGGCTTCGGCAGATTCGGAATGCACGGGCTGCTCTGGATTGATGCCGGAGCCAACCTGCTCGTGTTTGGAGTTGTTGCTGTGGTTTTCATGGCTTACGGTTTGAAATTGCGCCGAGTTGCAGATTCGCACGCCATGGCACGCGCAAGCACGATCCCATGAAACAATTGACAGCTGCAAACTAGCTAGAAGGTCTGGCGTGCTTCCGCGCCCGCCGAGTCCAAAAGATGAAACAGATGCTCTCGGCCGGGAAGGTAATTAGCTAATGTTGAGCGCTTTCTCTCTGCCGCTTACTGATCCGCATCTTTGAGGTAGAATGCCGGGCGAGGAAGGTTCCCGTGGACATCAAACACAGCCGTCGCAGCTTTTTGCAAAATGCAGCGGGATTAGGTGCGCTGACATTTTCTGGCGCTGGACGTTTCATGTCGGTCTTTGCGCAAACAGCGCCCGCCCCGAAGAGCGGTCTGATCGATGTACATCATCACTTCGTCCCGCCTTTCTATTTTGCTGAACATCCAGAAGGCACGGGTGTTGCGGGCGGCGGCCGAATTTATAGCTGGACTCCGGAGCAAGCACTAGCAGTGATGGACAAGCACGGAGTAGCGACGGCTGTTTTGTCTGTCACATCGAGTATTCTTTGGTTCGGTGACCGACAGGCGGCAACGGGCGCGGCGCGGCGAGCGAACGAATACGCCGCCGATGTGGTACGGAGCCACCGGGGGCGCTTCGGTCTGTTTGCCGCCCTCCCGCTTCCAGATACCGAGACGAGCCTTCGCGAAATCGACTACGCCTATAGCGTGCTTAAGGCGGACGGAATTCATCTAATCACCAGCTACGACGACAAGTGGTTGGGTCATCCCGAGTACCAGCCAGTTTTCGAGGAACTCAATCGGCGCAAATCCGTCGTTTTCGTGCATCCGACCATCTCCTCGTGCTGCCGCACATTGCTGCCGGATGTCTCTCCGTATATGTTCGAGATTCCCCAAGAGACCGCTCGTGCGGTCACGAATCTGCTGTTTACAGGTACATTTGCGAAGTTCCCCGATATTCGCTTCATCTTTACGCACGCGGGCGGAAACGTGCCGATGCTGCTCGGTCGTATGCACCAATACGCCACTAAAAACATCGCCGACAAAGCCCCCAACGGAATCGAATACGAACTTAAACGCCTCCATTACGACATCGCTGGTACTGCCTTTCGACCAGCTATTGCGGCACTCACCAGTCTCGTTCCCACGACACAGATTCTTTTTGGCAGCGACGATCCATTCGTACCCCTCGCCGAAACCGCTGAAGGCATGATGAAACTCGGCTTCTCCGAAGATGATCTCCGACTGATTGGGCGCGACAACGCGCTGACTCTGCTGCCACGGCTAAAGAACAGCTAAAGCGCACGGTCTGCAAGCCAGTTAGGATAGTATCCATCGCCCAGTCACAGTGGGTGGTTGCAACGCGAGAATTCTTACCCACAAATTTGCCCACAGAGAACGGTTCCTGCGGTCCTTTTCAGCGACTTCGCAGCCCCCACGAGAATATAGGTCGCTGACAATACGCTTACGCCTAGCCTGTCGCGTAAAGAAAACTTCGAGCGCCGCATCACCGGCTTTGGGTTTTACGTAGAAGCGGAACGCGGCATCTGATAATTTAGCGATGCCGAAATGAGCCACGCGAACAGAGTCACGATTTTCTCCTGCTTCTTGGTCATTTCGATTTTCATTTTCTTTCCGGCGACCGCGCACGACGCCCAAAAGAAAGCCGCGAAGTACGGATATCGCATCGTGCACACGTATTCGCACGATCCGGCGGCGTTCACGCAAGGATTGATCTATCTGGACGGATTTCTTTACGAGAGCACTGGATTGAACGGGAAATCTTCGGTGCGGAAGGTCGAGCTGAAAAGCGGAAAAGTCGTGCAGCAATATAATTTGCCGCAGAATTTATTCGGCGAAGGGCTGACGAATTGGGGAAATACGCTCGTGCAACTGACGTGGAAGGCGCACACGGGCTTTGTCTACGACCGCGCCAGTTTCCGCTTGCTGCGGACGTTTCAGTATCCATGGGAAGGCTGGGGGCTAACGCAAGACGGAACGAATCTGATTTTGAGCGATGGCAGTTCGACGCTTTATTTTCTAGACCCGCAGGATTTCCACGAGGTGAGGCACATTGATGTGACCGATGGGGGAGTGGAAGTCCACGACCTCAATGAACTGGAATACATTCACGGCGAGATTTATGCGAACGTGTGGCAGACGGATTACATCGCGATCATTTCGCCACAGGATGGGCACGTGACGGGGTGGATCGACCTGACGGGGCTGCTTCCGGAGAATGAGAGGGCAAATTCGGACGCGGTGCTGAACGGAATTGCGTACGATGCGAAGAGCGACCGGCTTTTCGTGACTGGAAAGCTCTGGCCGACGCTGTTTGAGATACAAATTGTGAGGAAGAAAGCGAGCCGGCGTTAGAGTGGAGCCATGCCGCGGCACGACGTGGGGTTGCACTGAAGGCATTTTTGCTCCGGGCCGCTCTTTGTTTAGCTTCCGACGAGTCCACGCGAGTTCCCAATCCCAGTCGAATCAGATGAATTCGATGAATTCAAGGACCAAGCCTTCCTGCAGGTTTTCTTCGGCGATCTGAGAGCAGTCGAGCCTATGCAAGGCTTTGGAATTAATGTCTCCTGAAGGTGAAAGTCTTTGCGTATGCGTAAGTTTCGCATGAGTTTTAGAACTTACCTAGCCGATTGATTAACCGCTTTCATTTCAAGGGCTTAGTAGTTTGGCAAAAAAATCGCGATATGCCGCAATTTTGGAACACGGATTGCGAGGTTGTCATGCAGGGTATTTTTAAATTTCGTGCGAGGTGCTTTCGATGAGGAAGTTTTTGTTCATGTTGGCTGCGGCGGCGGTTGCCGTCTCTCTGGGGGCGATGAGGTCAAGCGCCGACCCATTGCAGATACAGTGCACCAGTATAACGTGTGCGGCGGGCGGGATCCAGACGACGACGAGCTCATCGGGGACCTTCGACCTTATCATGTCAAATGGTAAGTACAACGGCGGGACGGCCTACATCGCGATCCTGACGCCTTCCAGCTCTGGCGCATGGCAGGGCACTCCTTGCACTAGCAAGGTAAAGACGGGATGCACCGTAGGCAACTTCTTGGGCTTCGTGGACAATCAGCACAACTATCCCTCGACGCAGTCATTCAGCCCGTCGTCTGGCGGATATAACATCGCCCTAGTGAGCCTGGGGACGGGGACCTTTACCGGCCCGCTGAGCTACAGCTACTCTTCGGTGGCGCAAGGGACGATTTTTATTGGATTCGACGTATCCGCCACTGGCAGCGTGCTGACGACTCCGTGGAGCGAGTCGCTGGCCGTTACGACGAGCACGTTCCCGACTCCGGAGCCTAGCTCATTAGCGCTCCTCGGGACCGGACTTCTCGGGCTCGGCTTCGTGGTTCGCCGCCGGCTTGGCCTTTAGAACTAGACAGATTTTTTTCAAGGAAGCCTGCTTGCGTAATTGCAAGCAGGCTTTTTTATTGCGCGCACATTTTTCGCGAGAAATTTTTTGATTTGAAGTTTTGTTTGCAAACTCTCCGTTGACAGCAGCGGGCGAGACGGCGATAATGATTTGTACGAGTTGCGCCTACCTTAGCCAGGAGGAATCGCGGAAGCCTTGGTAACGCGCCCGAAGTATGTGTTTGTAACGGGTGGCGTGGTTTCCTCTCTCGGCAAAGGAGTGGCGGCGGCCTCGATGGGCTGCCTGTTGGAATCGCGAGGCCTGAAAGTCACCCTCCAGAAGTGCGATCCCTACCTGAACGTTGATCCGGGAACGATGTCGCCCTATCAGCACGGCGAAGTGTACGTGACGGATGACGGCGCGGAGACGGACCTCGACCTGGGACACTACGAACGCTTCACAAATGCCAAACTGACGCGCGATCACAATTGGACAACGGGGAGAATCTACGAGTCGATTCTGGCGAAGGAGCGGCGCGGAGATTATCTGGGAAAAACCGTGCAGGTGATTCCGCACGTCACGGATGAAATTAAAGCGGCGTTTCGCAAAGTGGCGGACGACGTGGACGTGGTGATCGTGGAAATCGGCGGAACGGTGGGCGACATCGAGTCGCTGCCGTTTCTGGAAGCGATACGGCAGATGCGATTGGAGCTGGGGCCGGAGAATGCAATTTATGTGCACCTGACGCTGGTCCCGTTCATTCCGACGGCGGGCGAGCACAAAACGAAGCCGACGCAGCATAGCGTGAAGGAATTGCTGAGCATCGGAATCCAGCCGGATATTTTGCTGTGCCGCAGCGATCATCCAATTGCGCCGGAGCTGAAGGCGAAGATCGCGCTTTTCTGCAACGTGCCGGCTTCGAGCGTGATTTCCGCGCCGGATGTGCGGAATATTTACGAAGTGCCGATGTCGCTGGTGGCGGAAGGACTCGACGAACAGATTTTGCGGCTGCTGCATTTGCAGTCGGGGCCTCGGGATATGTCGAAGTGGCTGGCGATGCTGGAGCGGCTGGAGCATCCGGAAGGCGAAGTGCGGATCGGCGTGGTCGGAAAATATGTGCAGCTCGAAGATGCGTACAAGAGTTTGCGCGAGGCGCTGATGCACGGAGGATTGCCGCACCGCGCGCGCGTGACGATTGAATGGGTGGAGTCGAGCGAAATCGAGTCACTGGAGATGGCGGAGCAACGGCTGCGGCACATGGACGCGATTCTGGTGCCGGGAGGATTTGGAAAGCGCGGGATCGAAGGAATGATTTTTGCAATTCAGTATGCGCGCGAGAAGAAACTGCCATTTTTGGGGATTTGCCTGGGAATGCAATGCGCGACGATTGAATATGCGCGGCACGTTGCAGGGCTGACGAATGCAAATTCAACGGAGTTCGATGCGCAGACACCCTATCGCGTGATTTACAAACTGCGCGAACTGCTCGGCGTGGACGAAATGGGCGGGACGATGCGACTGGGCGCGTGGCCGTGCAAACTCGACGCGGATTCGTTTGCCGCGCGCGCGTATGGCGCGACGGAAATTTCCGAGCGGCACCGGCACCGCTACGAATTCAATCGCGACTATGAGCCGCAACTGAAGGCGGCGGGATTCAAAATCACGGGAAAGACGCCGGACGGAGTGTACGTCGAGATTATCGAGGCGCCGGACCATCCGTGGTTTTTAGGCTGCCAGTTCCATCCGGAGTTCAAATCGAAGCCACTCGCGCCGCATCCGCTGTTCGCGGCGTTTATTGGAGCGGCTGTCGAACATCGCAAGAAACGGAGCGCGCCGCAGCGAGCGGCCCACGTCCCTGCCACATCCGCGGACTAAGCTGCTATGTTCACCCGCATCGCGGCTGTCCTAATTGCGGCTCTCACCGTAGCAGCAATTTCGCTAGTGGCCGCCGGAAAAGAGACCGGGAAGCTTATTCTCGTTGGTGACCTTGGTCCATATGGTTTCCCGAATAAGCAAAGGATCGGCGGTGTCGCCGCTTATACGGAAGTACAGTTTCTCTCCGACAATCTTCTACTCGTCAGTGTCAATGATGGGAGTTCGGCTCCGATTCATCCGCTCAAGTATGACGAACCCCCGTCCAAGCTCCTATTATTTGACATTAAGCAGCAGAAGGTGGTCAGGACAGCATTGTACGCGGTCGAAAAGAGTCACAGCTCCGTGCAAGCGACTCAGGATGATCAGTTCGTGGTTCTCAATCGGCAGGGTTTGCATGTCTGCACGCCTCAGCTAATTTGCGGAACGCCATTCGCCACTTATGGCCCTGTTCGCGTGCTTCCTGGGGGAACGAGGTTGCTCGTTGGCGGCAACATGCGAAGCGAAACCGACTTGCTTGATGCATCGACGCTCCAAGTATTGAACCACCCTGCGCCGTCGAATCTCAAAGTGGATATTTTCAAGGGAGGGATTTTGTTCGACGGCCACGAATGGATAAATCACGACACGGTGGCCGAGATCGGAGAAGGTGATGTACGACAAGTGCCAATTCAGAGAGTGGGCGGCAGCGTTTTATATTCGATTCCGGTTACTGCTCAATATGAGACAACGGTGGTAGCTAATCGCTCTGGTGAGCGATTTTGTGCCGTCGAGGAGTCGTATACGCGATGGAACAGAATCGTGAATTTTTTGGATATTGACAGCAGCAGGCCGTACAATTTCGTTCGCGTGCGAGTCTTTGATACGGATTCGGGACAGCAATTATTTGAGATGCATTGGGACCCTCGACACTCCCCAACTGTTTTACCGCCAGCTCTTTCGCCAGACGGCCACGAACTCGCGTTGATTCGAGACGCCAAGGTAGAAGTCTTCGAGGTTAAGTAAGCGCACAACCGACAGAGGATGGATTTCCGCCAGCACGGGGTGTGCGTTAGGCGGAGCGGGCGACGGTGATTTGCGACGGGTCGACTTCGTAGCCTTCGTCGGAGACAGTCTGCCGCGCGGCGGCTTGAAGCGCGGCAGCATCGGCGTTGTTCGGCAACTTCACGTGGCGACGGAGAACCTCTTCGCCACTCGTAATGCGAACGAGCCACTGCGATTTTTGAGCATCCCAGGAAACATCGACGCGATCCGCACGCATGAGGCACCTCCGAAGGGCAATCTATAACCCCTTAATACGAAAAAAATGGCGAGGAATCAAGCTTCTTGCGGTTTGGCGCAGGCGGCAGGCGGTTGCGCGAGAGTTGAACGAGATGGACTGCTAGGAGTAATGCAGAGTTGCGGCGGCATCCACAACGGTGGAGCGCAAGGAAGCAAACCTGCTGGCGCCCATGCGAAAGCGTGCGCCGGGGATGGATTCGGCGTGTGCGGATTTCAAGGGCGCGAACTTGAGAAGATTGTGGAAACGTCCGGAACGATACGCCCAAACTACCAGAGCGACAAGCAAGACAAGAAGGAGAACCGTTCGGAGCAAATGCGAACTCCCACGGCGGGATGAAGCGAATTCGGTACGGCATTTTGGGCAAGAAAATGCGTGGTCCGGCAGCACGATCTTGCAGCGAGGACAGTGCATGAAAATACCTCGACTCAATTTTCACGGGGACGATTTTGCGGAGCAAGGACGGCGACGAAAGCTGTGCTGAGTGGATTAATTGGACGAAAGGACGGGAAGGTCAGGGAGATTGCGGTGTCGGATTGGAGGAGGATGAAGGATAGAAGCGGGGGAAGAGAAGGAAGACGAGTGCGATAACGAGGAAGACGAACCAACTGGCTTCTGGGCCGAGCATGCCACCGGTGAGCCAGTCGGGGCCGGTCCAGGAAGTTTGAAGGAGATGGCCGGGGGCAAACTCGCCGCCATTTTTTCCAGAAAACAAGAATATCGCACCCCAGTCGAAGGCGGCGTGGAAGCCGATGGCGAATTTGAGGGAGCCCGTGCGGCGAATCGTGAGGCAGCAGAAGAGGCTGAAAAGGGCGGTGCAGGCGAAATCTTCCCAGCGTTCGTAAGACTTGAAAAAATAATGAAGAGAACCAAAGCTGATGGCGATCAGGACAGCGGCAGGCCAAAAACGGATGCCATCCGCGAGAGTGCGGAGCAAGTAAGAGCGGAAAAGGAATTCTTCGGAGAAGCCGATAGCGAATGCCTGGATCAGCCACCAAAAAACAGCATGAACAAGCGGACGGCCGTGGATGGCCAGGCCGATAATGCGGTAGCCGTGAAAAACAGCGATGAGTCCTATCAAAAGCGAAACAGCCAGAAGGCCCCAGAGTGAACCTACCCAGAGCTGGCGGCCGAAAATATTGCGAGTTGGAATGTAATAGTCGCTGAGTGAGGCGTGTTCGATGCGAGCCAGAATGAGCGAGGCGACGAGGACAGAGATGAGATCGGAAGCCTGGACGACAAGGCTCCAGGCAGGGTCCAGGAAGGAATGATTGCCGGGGGTCGTGCTAGTGGGCGAAACATGAAGCGGCTGTTGGACAGCGTAGTAGAGAACGAATTCTATGCCGAAAACAATCGCGAGCCAAATGAGCAAGCGCCAGCCGGCACGGATTCCACGGTCGGTCAGGAAGATTCGGCGCAGAGACATGGCCCCGAGAGAGTATCTTTTTGTGCTCGCGGGAGTCAATGTTAGGGCATGATAGGCGTGGAAATGAGGCGATGAGCGAGAAGAGGCACAAATTTTCGGTAGGCAAGATTGCGATGGGAGCGGGCGCGCCCCTTTTCGTGATCGCGGGGCCGTGCGTCATCGAGAGTGAAAAGCACGCTATGACGATGGCGGAGCGGCTCGCGGCGGCAGCACGAAAACTGGATGTGCCGCTGATTTTCAAAGCGTCGTATGACAAAGCGAATCGATCGTCGGTGAATTCGTTTCGAGGGCCGGGGCTGAAGGAAGGGCTGCGGATTCTGGCGAAGGTGAAAGAGAAATTCGGGCTGCCGATCTTGGCGGATGTGCATGAGACATCGCAAGCAGGACCGGCGGCGGAAGTTTGCGACGTGATTCAGATTCCGGCGTTCTTGTGCCGACAGACGGATTTGCTGATCGCGGCGGGGGAAACGGGGCGAGCGGTGAACGTGAAGAAAGGACAGTTTGTGTCGCCGTGGGAGATGGGCAACGCGGTGGAAAAAATCGCGAGCACGGGGAACGAGAAAATCATTGTGACGGAGCGCGGAGCATCGTTTGGATATCAGAATCTGGTGGTGGACATGCGGTCGTTTCCGATTCTGCGCAAGCTAGGATTTCCGGTGGTTTTTGACGTGACGCATTCGGTACAGCTTCCGGGCGGGCAGGGCAAATCGAGCGGCGGGCAGCCGGAGTTCATCGAGCCGCTGGCGCGCGCGGGCGTGGCGGCGGGCGTGGACGGAATTTTTATGGAAGTGCACGACAATCCGGCAGAGGCGCTTTCGGACGGAGCGAACGCGCTGGCGCTGGAAAAATTCGAGCCGCTGGTGGAACGGGTGATGAAGATTTCGGCGATGGTGCGCGAATGGGAAAAGTAATGAAGATGTCGAAGGCTGCGAAGCCAGCGAAAGCACGCGGAAGTTTGGCGGCGGCGCAACGCGTGCTGCGAATCGAGGCGGAGGCGATTGCGGATTTGATTGCGCGGCTCGATGAACGATTCGAGCGCGCGGTGGAATTAATTTTCGCGTGCGGCGGGCGCGTGGTGGTGACGGGCCTCGGAAAATCGGGACTGATCGGACGGAAACTTTCGGCGACGCTGGCGAGTACGGGAACGCCTTCGATTTTTCTGCATGCGGCGGAGGCGTTGCACGGCGACCTGGGCATGATGACGCGCGAAGACGTCGTGCTGGCGATTTCGCAGAGCGGCGAGACAGAGGAGTTGCTCGCGCTGCTCGAACCGATCAAGCGGCTGGGGATTCGGCTGGTGACGATGACAGGGAACGGGCGTTCGACGCTGGCGGCGGCGAGCGACGTGACACTGGATATCGCGGTGAAAGAAGAAGCATGCTCGCTGAATCTGGCGCCGACGGCTTCGACGACAGCGGCGGTGGCGATGGGCGACGCGCTGGCGATTGCGCTGCTCGAGCGGCGCGAGTTCCGCGAAGAAGATTTTGCGGCGCTGCACCCGAAGGGAAGGCTGGGCGCGAAGCTGCGGCGCGTCGAGTCGGTGATGCATACGGGTGAGGCGATTCCGCGCGTGGGGCCGCAGGCGGCAATTCCGGATGTGATTTACGAAATCAGCCGCAAGAAATTGGGGCTCGCGGTGGTGACAGACGGCGGCGGGAAGCTACTCGGCGTTGTGACCGATGGAGATTTGCGGCGGCTGATGGAGAAGCGGAAGAAGGAAGCGTTGGATTTGACCGCAGCGGAATGTATGACGAAAACTCCGGTGACGCTCGAGGGCACGGAACTGGCGGCGAGCGCGCTACGGTTGATGGAAGAAAAGAAGATTACGGCGGTGATTGTGGTGGATGAGGCGAGGCGCGTCGAGGGTGTGGTGCACTTGCACGATTTGTGGACGTTGCAGTTGTTCTAGATGCCGACCAAAATGCAACTGCAGATTCCCGCCACAGCGGGCAAGCCTACTCGGATGCTGGTCGCATTTTCATCGGAATGACAACGTAGATTCCAATGGCGAGAAAGAAAAGGTCGGCGGGAGTGAAGCGGCGAGCGAAGAAGATTCGCCTGCTGCTGATGGACGTGGATGGCGTGCTGACGAAGGGAAATGTGTGCTTGCAGGCTTTTCCGGATGGCAGCGTTGCGGAGATGAAAGTTTTCCATTCGCACGATGGAGCAGGGCTGAAGCTGGCGTCGATTGTGGGATTGCGGAGCGGCGTGATTACCGGGCGGAATACGCCGGCCGTGAGTCAGCGAGCGCGCGAAGCGGGAATTGAATTCGTTTATCAGGGGCAGGCGAAAAAGACGGCAGCATACGAGGAGATTTTGCGGCGCGCAGGAGTGAAGGACGAGGAAGTCGCATACGTAGGAGACGATTTGCCGGATTTGCCGCTGCTCGCGCGCGCGGGGCTGGCGGTTGCCGTGGCGAATGCGACAGCCGAGGTAAAGTACACGGCGCATTACGTCACGCGAGCGAAAGGCGGAGAAGGCGCGGTGCGCGAAGTGGTCGAGCTGATTTTGAAAGCGCAAGGGAAGTGGGAAGCGGCGATTCCGAAGGCGCTGGCGTAGGTTGCCGACGTGAATCTCAAGAACAAAGTCGCGGTAGTGACCGGCTCGGGCGGCGAAGGTTCGGGCCGCACGGAAGCGCGCCGACTGGCTGCGGAAGGCTGCCACGTTGTCGTGTCCGATATAGATGAAACGGGCGGCATGGAAACTGTACGGCGGGTTGAAGCAGCAGGAGGGCGTGCAAAGTTTTGCCGGTGCGATGTGAACGTGAGGGGCAACATGCAGGCGCTGATGGCATTCGCCGAGAAGGAGTTCGGAGGAGTGGACATCTTGATTAACAACGCCTCAGGTGTGCCGTACCATCCGGAAGCACCCATCGAACAATGGTATGAGACGATTCACGGTGACCTAATCTCGGCGATTTACGGCTTGGAATTTGGCGTGCCGGCGATGCGCAAACGCGGAGGTGGTGTGATTGTCAACGTCAGCTCAACCTCGGCGCTAAGCCACGGCAAGGATCATTCGCCCGCACCGGCTTATGACACCGCGAAGGCCGGAGTACTCCGCCTGACAACCACTCTCGCTGGATTGAGCAGGACGGAAAACATCCGCGTGAATTGCCTCGTCCCTGCATGGATCGCGACGCCCGAAGTGAAAACTTACTGGGAGGCATTGACGCCAAAGGAGAGACGCGATCCGCGAATTCCAGCGTCGCTTTTGAGCCTCGAGGAAGTTGCGCAAGCAGTGGTCGATTTGATCACCGACGACTTGCTGGCTGGCCGAGTGCTCGTCCTACGAAATGGCGAAGCCCCAGCGCTGATTCCAGAGGCAGACCCGGGATATGCGAGTCTCAAGGTTTATGAGCGGCGGCAGTAGCATCCTTCTAGTGTAGGTATCGGTCGGCGGTGCGGAGGGCGAGAGCGGCGAGGTCGAGATCGGTGCGATTGGCGAGAATGATGATGGTGAGATTGTTTTCGGTGAAGCGCTCGATGACGGTGTTGAAGCCGATGGAACTGCCGTAGTGCCACATGCGCGCGTAACCGCGATAAGGATCGAGGAACCAACCGAAGCCGTAAGCGAAAGGTTTGCCGGCGGCGGCTTTGGGCAAATCGTCGACGGCGGAAGGCAAAACGGCGGCGGAATTTTCGGGAGTGATGGCGGGCTGAAATTCGGCGGCGCTGAGCAGAGTTTGATTGCGAAGCGCGTCATCCCATTTGGCGAGATCGTCGAGAGAGGTATAGATGCCGCCGTCGCCGAGAGTGGCGGAAGTCGGGCTTTGATCGGTTTCAAGCCAGATGCCAGAATCTTTGGTGTAGCCGTAGGCGCGATTGGCAACGATATCTTTGCCGTAGACGTGCGCGACGGTATGGTCCATTCCGAGCGGCGCGAAAATCCGCTGGCGCAGAAAATCGGCATAAGGCATGCCTGAGATTTTCTCGATGACCATCGCAAGAACGCAATAGCCGCTGTTGCTGTACTCCCACTGTGTGCCGGGAGGGAATTTCGTTCCCGTTTGCTGTTCCATGAGCGCGAGAACGCCCGCGTCCGAGATCTGCGGAATTTCCTGCCAGGACTTTCCGGCGTACTGCCTGTCCATCAAATCTTCATAGGCGACGAGGCCCGAGGTGTGATTGAGCAAATTGCGAATGGTGATGGTGCGGCCGTAGGCGGGGAATTCGGGGAAAATATCGGTGAGATGATCGTCGTAATGCAATTTGCCGTCATGAACGAGGAGCATGATGGCCATGGCGGTGAATTGCTTAGTGAACGAGGCGAGACGGAAATTTGTGCGCGAGTCGATGGGTTGGGCTGAGCGCAGATCGCGCATGCCATAACCGCGCTCGAAAATTGTGCGCCCATCTTTGCGGACTAGTACGGCGAGGCCGGGTTCCTGCGGAGAGACAAGACTGGAAAAAATTGCGCCGATTTGGTCAGAGGACTGAGACGAGCTTGGCTGCGGGGAGTGTGCGCGTGCCGATACGGAAAAGAAGGCGAAGGCGAAAAACAGTAAAATCTTTCCGAGATGAAACACTATTCGACGCATTCGAGCGCGAACTCCCGTAGAGATGATGCAGAAAGAATGTGCCTGAAAAAGGAAGGCGGTTCCAGTCAAAAAAGGTCTAACTTGTGGGGAGAGGCTCAAGAAAGTTCGAAGGAGAGCGGGTCTGTTTGAATTCTGATTGCTTGCATCACGATCAGAAGAATTCGGATTGAGTCGCCATCGTTCAAAGAAATCGCTTTGCGGGGGCGCGTGGTTGTGGTAGAGTAGGGTTGCGTTTGTTGATCTTGTAAAACCTTTGGATTCGATGAAAGGGGCTGCGAGTTACAAACTCGCGGCCTTTTTTGATTTACGGCTGGAGGCGTTCGAGACGCAAATAGCTTAAAAAAGAAGAGGAAATACAAAGTGTCTAAAGAACAAGGAACGGTGAAGTGGTTCAATGCGAGCAAGGGGTTCGGGTTCATCCAGCGCCAGTCGGGCGAAGATGTTTTCGTCCACTTCTCGGCGATTCAATCCGAGGGATATAAGTCGCTGAACGAAGGACAGGCGGTCGAATTCGACGTCGTGTCCGGGCCGAAGGGCTTGCAAGCGGCGAACGTCACCAGCCTATAATTTGTGACGAAAGAAAATGGGAGCCTGTGGCCACGGGCTCCCATTTTTTATTTGTAGCGCATTTGCCGAGGCTCAGAGCGAGCATAGCGCACAATCTCTATTCCAGTTCCTCCCCTCCGTCTCAGTGACTTCGCTGCGCAGAATTATTTTCCTGTGCTCCTGAAGCTCCGGACAAATGCGATGACGTTGACGACGTCTGTGTGCGAGAGGCGCTTCACGGGCGGCATGCGGCCGTTCCCTTCGACAATGATTCTCCTGAGATCGGCGTCGGATTTTGCCTGGACGTCCCCTTCGGTGAGCGAACCCATCGAAGTGCGGTAGACCTTTTCAGCGGTGAACCGCGGCTTGCGAAAAATCGGCAAAGCCGACGCGGACGACCGTCCCTCCACGCAGACCGCGGAATCCCTGTGCGGCTTGAGGCGCGGAAGGATCTGGCGGCGGAGGCGGAGTGGATTCGGTCCACACGCCATAAATTTTATCGTTGAAAGCGGTGAGCCAAGTGTAGTCGCCGAGGAAAGATTGAAAGCCCTCGAACGGATCGGCGGACCAGGCATAATTCGTGAAGGTCTTCGCGCCGTCGATGGAACGAGCGAGAGTGAAGCACGTCTTGCGGTTTGCAGAATCGTCACGGCGGTCGTAAAACTGGACGTAGACGTCGCCGGTAATTGGATCGGTGGCGAGGAATTGGAAGAACTGGTCTTTGCCATCGTGAATCGGATCGGTATTGACGCGCATGGCTGGAGACCATGTGCGGCCACGATTTTTTGAGGACGAGATGAACACGTCGACATCGCCATTTCGGAAATCGCTCCACGTGACGTACAAATTTCCGCCAGATTTACCTGGCCGGGCATCGACGGCGATTTGCGGAAAGCCCATCGCGCGAGCAACGCCGGGGATACCGGTTGCTCCGCCGAAATAAGGAGCGGCGACATCGATGATCGAGCGCGAAGGAGCGAACGTTTTTCCGCCGTCGTGCGAAGTGGTGAAGGCAATCGTGAGGCCGTCGTTCCAGATAGCGTAAATGGCGCCGTCGGCGCCGACGACGCCGAGGAAACTGACCAAAGCGCCGTTGTCGTCGCGCGGCAGACCGGCGTGGGTGCTAATGCGCATAGGAGCAGAGAAAGTCTTGCCGCCATCCGTGGAACGAGCGAAAAGAATGATGGATTGATTGAGCTGCCATTCGATCCAGCCGATGTAGAGATTTCCTGCGTAGGGACTATGAAGATTGTTGTCGGCAAAGATGCGCGGCATGTCTTCCATGAGCGACTGCGTGCCATCGGTAGCTTTCACGGTGGCGGCGTCTTTTTCCCACGTTTTGCCGCCGTCGAGAGAGCGGCGAACAAAGATTCCGTTATGGCCTGCGCCATAGGCCCAATAGGACGCCGCGCCGAGATGATCGTAATGAAGGCTCGACAGGAAAACGTGGCCTTTGTTGTCGAACGTCACAGAAACATCTCCGCCACCTCTCCAGCCGAGAACGGGCGGGAGATCCGCAAGGGTGAACGTCTGTGCTCCATCGGTGGAGTAAGCGACTGATGCCGGCTGATAGACGGCAACAACCTGGCTTGGGTCGTTTGGATTTACAGCGATGGAAGGCTCGCTGGCATGGACAGCGGGAGGAGAAATATTGACGATGTGCGCGCCGGGAGCGCGCGGGAGCGACGTCTGCGCGCGGAGGGCTTGCGCGGGAAATACGGTAAAAGCGAGGATAGCGAAAAACAAGCCACGAAGATTTGTTCTGGGCATGTGACCACCTTTGGCATTTCGCGGGACGGCGACGCCGGATCGTTCGGTGCGGCGCAAGTGTATCACCCTGAAGAAAGCGATTTGGCCGGAATCATTGGAGCGGGAGAAGGGAATCGAACCCTCATCTCAAGCTTGGGAAGCTCGCGTTCTGCCACTGAACCACTCCCGCCCAAAAGGCAGACACGAAAGGATAGCATCGCACGGAGACAGTCTCAAGCGTTCGGCGTTGTGGATGAAAAAAAGTCTTAACGATCGATGGGGAAGCCGGACAATGAAGAACCCCAACGCAGGAAGATGAACGCCTGCCCGCTCAGCGCGCGGCCACTGCAGCGATGCGACGGTCGAGTACCGCGAGCGCGAACTTAGAGCAGAGGTCCGATTCGCGTTCACGCCACTGGCACACGGAGGAAGCAAACAGGCAGGCCAATCCGCCGATCACGTTCACAACGCTGAAATACGAGCGCACGATGCGCAGGTCCCATTTGTCGTCGCCGGGATTCGGTGCGAGGCGCACAAGATTGAGGAGGCGATGAAACTCCTGGCCACGAATCTCGGAAGCCTGAGCGCCAACAAGGTTCATAGTAGCCGGCGCGATTTCCGCCATGGCATAGGAGGCCAGGATTGAACGCGCATAGGACATGAAAAACTGCACCAGAGCCATGCCCGAGAGCATAAGAATCGCAACAGGGATCATTTAGGTTGAATAGCCGCAAGGCGAGAAGGCGCAGTGCGAGCTCCCTCGGTGAGCTTGCTCAACGAATACGGCCGGGCGATGTGGTTATGCCTAATCATGGCTTTGCGTTCCGCCGCGGTGCAGATCAAATACCTGCTCCGCGTGCGCAATGCATGTAAGTGCACCCAAATAGCCAAAGGGAAAGGCAGAAAATATTGCGCCGAGGCCTTTGAGTACTATGAAAAAGTGACACACTGGGGGCCGTAAGTTTTTTAGGCTCATTGACAAAAAGCGATTTTCAATTGGGAGCAGTACCTTGCGCTTGCAAGTCCCGATGCAGGGAAGTGCCTCGATACGAAACGCGTGTTCCAGCGCGGGTCAAGATGGGCTAGATGATCGGCCTTCACGCGCGACAGTTCTTCGGCTAGGAGTTGCGAGGCTTGTCGCCCGGGCCGTGGCGATGCGTGCGTGGGTGAGCCAAACCTTCGTGATGGGTATCCGGATGGATCAAACCCGGCGTTGCACTCAATGCGGATGGGTTCGACGTGTGTGCGTAGTTTTGGGCATTGACCTGTGGTGCCACAGTAAGCGGAGCGGCAGATTGCATCGTGGATGGGAGCGGCGCCACGACGTTCGATGGATGGCTGAGATATAGCTTCTGAAGATCCGCAGGGGTCATGGAGCCTTCGCGGATTCTGACCGCAGTGAATTGACCGTTTTTTCCTGCTTTGATAATGGCCCAGACCGTATCGCCGGCTTTAAGATCCTTCTCAGCGAGCTTCTGACCCTTGCCGCCGACATATTCAGAAAGACTCGTCGTGCCGGCAACCAGCGTCAACTGAGTGGGGGCCATCAAGACGATCTCGTGTTTCGGCAGATTGACCGATGAAATTATGAAGAACTGCTCACCGCGCGCATTCTTCGGATTCTGGGGAGCCTGAGCGCGCGCTGGAAGAGCAACCGCGAGCGCGAGAACCGGCAGCAAAAATCGCAAGAGAGAATCGGAAATACGAATAGCTTTATTCATAGCGAAGAGCCTCGATTGGGTCTAGTTGTGCAGCGCGGCGCGCTGGGTAATACCCGAAGAAAATTCCCACGAATGCAGAAAAGACGACGGCAATAACAATGGACGCCGGAGAAACGTGCGTGGGCCAGTGAAACATGTCAGAGACGGCAACGGAACCGAAAATGCCGGCGACAATCCCCACAAGCCCGCCCATAGAACTCAATACCATAGCTTCACTGAGAAACTGGCGCTGCACGTCGGACTCCGTGGCGCCAACAGCCATGCGAACTCCAATTTCGCGCGTACGTTCGGTGACGCTGACGAGCATGATGTTCATGATACCGATGCCGCCGACGAGGAGCGAAACGGAAGCGATGCTGGCAAGGAGAATGGTCATGACGTCACTCGCATGCGTCTGCGCGGCGGTAAAATCCGTGGGGCTGCGGATGATGAAGTCGTTGTCTTCATTCGGCCGCAAATGGTGGCGCTGGCGAAGAAGCGCAGAGATCTGATCTTCCGCGGGCTGGATGTCGGCCGCAGAGTCGGCTGAGAGCATCATAAACTGAATCCAACTAATCCCTGAAAGCTTCTTCTGCACAGTGGTATACGGGGCAAGAATCGTGTCGTCTTCATCGCCGCCAAATGGCGAACTGCCCTTTGCCGCGAGGACGCCGACCACTTGAAAGGGAAGACTTGAGATGCGGATCGTTTTTCCCACGGGATCTTCGCTTGGGGAGAAGAGGTTCTTCACGACCGTCTGGCCGAGGAGGCAGACGTTGGATGCCGCGTCAACATCGCGCTGGGAAAAAGCGCCACCTGCGGACAAAGCCCAATGACGAATCTTAAGATAATCGGGGCTGATGCCGCTGACGTGCGTGGACCAGTTATTATTTCCGTACACGATCTGGCCGCTGTAGCCGACGCTTGGTGAAAACCACTTGATGAAGGGAACTTCAGCGAGGATGGCCTGGCCGTCAGCCACAGTCAGAGTTTTTGTGGCTTGGCCTCCCATGTGGACGCCGCCTTTGTTCACGCTGCCAGCGGATATGAAAACCATATTCTCGCCGAGACTTTCGATCTGCGACTGGACCTGGTCGGAAGCGCCCTCTCCGATGGCGACGGTGCAAATCACCGCACCCACGCCAATGATGATGCCGAGCATGGTGAGCACGGTGCGCATTTTGTTGCGAGCCAGCGCCCTGAGAGCGACGCGAACGATTTCGCCAGCTTCCACGGTTCTTACCGCCTCCCAGGACCACCGAAGGGCGATCGCGTGCCGCTGCCGCCGGAAAGATTTTGTTCACCGGTGACGACCAAGCTGCCTTCCCTCAAATCGCCGGAAATTACCTGCGTACTGGTGTAGTCGGTGATGCCCGTTTGAATCGCCACAGGAATGAGCTGGTTATTTGCGTCTAGCTTCCAGACAAGTTGCACACCTCCGACGTGAGAGACCGTAGCCTGAGGAGGAATTTTGTAGCGTGTATAAAGGTCGCGCAGTTGGTTGGCCGGAATTTGCGGCGTGAAGGTAAGCGCGATATTCGGCACGGTGAGAATGTCACTTGCGTGTCCAGTGGGGATCGTGACATAGGCCGTCTCGCCGGGCAGAAGTTTACCCTCCGGATTTTCGAAATCAATGATGGTGTCGTACGTAACGACGTTTTGCACGGTGAAAGCATTCAGGCGAATGGCGCTGACGCGGCCCGTGAACGTCTGAGCTGGATACGCGTCGACCTGAAATGTAGCCGGTTGCCCGACGCGAATCTGTCCTGTGTCGGATTCATCTGTGGCCGCATACACCTGCATGCGCGTCAAGTCTTGGGCAATGGTAAATACGTTGGGGGCTTGTAAAGATGCGGCGACGGACTGACCGACCGTGACGTTGCGCGCGACGACGGTGCCGTCCACAGGAGAGATGATCGTCGTGTATTCGAGATTGGTTTCCGCCTGTCGCAGATTTCCCCTTGCGGAAATGACCTGAGCTTGCGCCTGAGAGAGCTGCGCCTTGGTTTGATTGACCTGAGCTATCGCCTGGTTCACTGAAGCATTGGCGGCGATGTAATTTGCCTGCGTCTGATCGTCCTGATCCTGAGAGATGACGCCCTGCTGCGTTAAATCTGCAATGCGCTTGGCATTCACCTGAGCGTACACGGCCGTGGCTTTCAGTTTGTCGACGTTGGCCTGATCCGCGATGATGCTCGCCTCGAGGTTCTTAACGTTAGCAATTGCGCTGTCGAGATTGCCGCGCGCCGTGGTTACCTGGGCCTGGTAAATCGTAGGATCCAGCTGTGCGAGCACGTCGCCGGCGTGAACTTGAGTATTGTAGTCGGCAAAAATATATTGAACGGTGCCGGAGACGAATGAGCCGACAGGCACTGTAGTGAGTGGATTAATGGTCCCCGTAGCCTGCACCATGGCGGTGATGCTTGCGCGTTTGACGGGCATGGTGATATAGCGGACATCTTTCGAGCGGCCCTTCATCACGGCGCCGATGCCGACGACGGCAACGATGACGATCACGGCGAGCCAAGTCAGGCCCTTGTGCTTTTGGTAGGTCTCTCGTACGGACATGGGTTAGTTCATTTCCTCGATTTAGAATTCTCGCGGCCGATACCAATAACCTGGCAGATTAGAGGTCTTTCCGCTGGACACTACATAAGTAAGGACGCAAGGCAGGCGTGCCGGGTTTCATCTTCGTCAAGCTGAGGCTTCCCTTCATCGCCAGCTTTCTCCATGCTACATTGAGCAGCCTGAGTTGGCCATCCTATTGAGTTGGAGGAGGGACGTTGGCTTACCGCGACTTGCGCGATTTCCTTGGCAGGCTCGAAAAAGAGGGCGAACTGAAGCGGATCACCGCTGAAGTCGACCCCGTCCTGGAGATTACAGAAATCACCGACCGCGTGACGAAAGCGGGCGGTCCGGCCTTGTTTTTTGAGAACCCCAAGGGATCACGCATACCGGTGGTAATCAACCTCCTTGGAAGTGAGCGGCGAATGAATTTGGCTCTGGAGGTGGAGAATTTAGACGAAGTTGCCAGTCGCGTGCGGTCGTTTCTGGATGTGCAGACGCCGCAGGGTTTCCTCGACAAACTGAAAATGCTCCCAAAGTTAGCGGAACTAGGCTCGTTTTTTCCAAAGACGGTTAAATCGGGGCCATGCCAGGAAGTAATTCTCAAGAATGAGTTTTCGCTTTCAGATTTTCCAATTTTGAAATGCTGGCCGCAGGACGGGGGTAAATATATCACCTGGCCGATGGTGATTACGAAGAATCCGGAGACAGGCAAGCGAAACGTCGGATGTTACCGCATGCAGGTTTTCGACGAGCGAACGACTGCAATGCACTGGCAGACCCAGAAGCATGGAGCCGAGCACTTTCGGAGTGCGCGAGCGCGCCACGGAAAGGGAAGGCTGGAAGTTGCCGTGGCGATTGGCGCCGATCCGGCGACGGCACTGGCTGGCATCTTGCCCGTGCCGCCTGATTTGGACGAATTCATGTTTTCGGGGTTCCTGCGGAGGTCTCCGGTAGAGATGGTTGCGTGCGAGACTGTGGATCTGGAAGTCCCAGCAAATGCAGAAATCGTGCTGGAAGGGTACGTAGACCTTTCTGAGATGCGCACAGAGGGCCCCTTTGGCGACCACACCGGTTTTTATTCGCTCGAAGGCGAGTACCCCGTGTTTCACATTACGTGCATTACCCACCGCAAGGACCCGCTCTATCTGACGACGATCGTCGGCCCTCCACCGCAGGAAGATTTTTTCATGGGACACGCGGTCGAGCGCATATTCCTCCCCGTAATGAAGATGCAATACCCGGAGATTGTGGATGTGGCGATGCCGGCGGAAGGTATTTTTCAAAACCTGATGCTCGTTTCTATCCGCAAATCGTACCCCGGCCATGCGCGGAAAATCATGAACGCAATCTGGTCGTTGGGGCAGGCCATGTTTACAAAGGTCGTGGTCGTGGTGGATCACGACGTGAATGTTCAGAACGGCCGTGAAGTTCTGTGGAAGACGCTTTGCGCGATTGACCCGCAGCGCGATATCGAATTCGTACTTGGTCCGGTGGATACGCTAGAACACGCGTCTCGCATGCAGGATTTTGGTTCGAAGATGGGCATCGACGCGACGCGCAAATGGGCAGCGGAGGGATTTGCGCGGCCGTGGCCGGATGAGATTCGTATGGACGACGCGACGAAGTCGCGGGTTGACGCCCTGTGGAAAACTATGGGAATTGACATTTCGCGTCTAACATAGTGGCAAATCCTGTCCGCTAGAACAGGTTCACTTTTCGCACGCTCTTCGGGAAAGTCCATAGACTTCTTCTCTTTCCTCTATTTAAATCGTGACTGTCGGGCATTACCAACTGCACACCGAGCGAATCGCTCGCTTGACAGTGAATTCGCTGCAGTGGATAAGGGGTACAGCAGTACTGGTAAGTTCAGTATGGGTGATTGCTCGATGAGACCGGGGTGGGTCGAGCAGTAATTGGGGCTTTCAAAGAAAAATTGCTTCTAGCGGCCGCGAGAATTGAGCGGTCTTGTGGAGACTGCGGCAGCAGAAGCCATTGATTGAGGGGCGACACGATGTTCGGGATGGGGAAATCGAAATCTCTGATCGGGCTGGATATCGGGTCAAGCTCCGTCAAAGCGGTGGAACTCAAGAAGACGAAGCAGGGGTACGAGCTTATCAACTTCGGGATTGAGCCGCTGGCGCAAGATACCGTAGTGGACGGCGCGATTATGGACGCGCCGGCTGTCGCCGAACGGATCAGCGCCATCTTTGACACGCAGAAGATCAAGATAAAGGACGTAGCCACATCCGTTTCCGGGCACTCTGTGATCGTGAAGCGCGTGCCCATGCCGTTGATGACCGAGGAAGAGCTCTACGATCGCGTGCAGGCGGAAGCGAGCCAGCATATTCCCTTCGACATTGCAGACGTGAACCTGAGTCACCAGCTTTTGGAAACCACGGAAAGCCAGATGGACGTTCTCCTGGTGGCAGTGAAAAAGGACAAAATTCTAAACCACACAAACGTGCTGGCGCAGGCGGGGAAGGCTCCCGTGGTTGTGGACATTGACGCCTTTGCGCTGGAGAACTGCTTCGAGATCAATTACGACCCTGACCCGGCGCAGGTAGTGGCGCTGCTCAATATCGGCGCGAGCGTGATGAACATCAATATCATTCGCGGCTGGACACCGTTATTCACCCGCGACGTTTCGGTGGGTGGCAATCAGTACACAGACGCGCTCCAAAAGGAACTCGACCTGAACTTCGAAGACGCCGAGAGATTGAAGATGGGCGGAACTGTTCCGGGCATAACTGAGGAGCAGCGGACGTCGATCCTGCGTTCGGTATCGGACATCTTGATTTTGGAAATTCAAAAGACGTTTGACTTTTTCCGCGCTACGGCCAGCGGCGAAAACATTCGCCGGATCGTAGTGGCGGGGGGAACGGCACGTGTGCCTGGCCTTTTGGATTTGTTGCGGGAAGAATTTGGGATGCCGGTCGAAGAGCTTTACCCGTTCCGGAAGATTGTGGTGAATCCGGGGCGGCATGATGAAGAAAAAATTCGGGAGATGGCGCCGCGGCTGGCTATTGCGGTCGGCTTGGCGCTGAGGAGCTTCGATACCCCATGATTCGGATCAACCTCCTCGGTCAGGAAAGGCCGAAGACAACCGGGCCGACGATTCCGCTGGAGTCGTCGCTGCGACTGGTGCTGTTTGCAGCCTCCATATTGCTCGCCTGCGTGGTGCTCTATGTGATGTACCACCAAAAAGAAACCGAACTTACCGGTATTCAGGCGCGCATAGCGAGTCTGCAAGCGGAGCAAGCCAGACTACAACAGACCAAGACCGAAGTGGAAACCTACGAGAAGGAAAAAACGGTCCTGCAGCAGCGCATCAACGTGATTGAAGCGTTGCAGGCCGGGCGTTCCGGTGGCCAGGATTTATTGCAAATGGTCGCGAATACCGTTAGCCGATCCGACCAATTGTGGCTGACAGAACTTGAGCGCAACGGGGATTCTCTGAATATCACGGGCGAGTCTGCTTCAATCACAGCAATCGCGAACTTCATCACGCAGATGAAGCGGTCAGGGTATTTCGGTCAGATTGAAATCAAGACGGCGACCGAGAATGACATCGTCAAGGGCGTTCAGACATATGCGTTTGCGATGACGGCAAACGTGAACGCGGCCGGGAAATCGGGTGCGGGAGCTTCGACAACCCCTGCGGCAGCAGCACGGCCGGGGAAGAGCTAATCATGGCGACTTCTTTCAAGGAAATGGCGTGGCCAATTCAAGCTCTGGTGTTCTTGGCGCTGGCGATCGTGCTGGTCCTCGCCGGCTTATACATGCCGTTTTCGCCAGTGCAAGCGGAACGTGTGGCTGTGGACGATGCCAACGCAAGATTGAAACCTCTCGATGCGAATGTGCAATCGCTGCGCGTGTACCAACAGCGACGGGTTGAGTTGCAGGGAGAGATGACGGCACTGCAGAAACAACTGGAGACGCTGCAGGCAATTGTGCCTGAAAACAAAGAAGTCGATCAATTCATCATTATGGTGCAAACCGCAGCGAGCGCCTCAGGAGTCATGATCCGCAAGATCGAAACGCAACCGGTCGTGTCGCAGCAATACCATTACGCCATGCCGTTCAAGCTCACGGTTGACGGCCCCTATTTCGCTCTTCTTGATTTTTTCACGCGGCTTGGGCGCCTCTCTCGGATCATCAATGTGGGAGACATGAAGCTGTCCCAAGTGAGCCAGAACGGGGGCGCTTCCACACAATTTCGGACTACACCGGGCACGACAGTAACGGCTCAATTCACAATTACGACATTTTTCACAAACTCGACGGACGGTACGGCATCGGGTTCCGGCAGCGCAGCTGGCGGTAAGGCGCCGAGCGCACCGATGGCCGGGAATCACTAAGTGGAATGGGACAAGGACACATGAAACGCCTGCAACCATTTATGAGATTCGTTACGCTTCTTGCGCTGCTGCTGTTGTGCGCATCCATGGCAGGGTCGCAGCAAGTCCCGAGAACTCCGGCGAAGCCTCAGGCCTCGAAAACTCCTGCCACGAAGACGAGTTCTGGGATGCAGGTGACCCAAAAGCGGACATCGCGACCGATCGTAAGAAAGAAAGTCAGCCTTGGGAAGAGTGCGCCGGCGAAGAGAGTCGAGACCAAAGCTCAGCCCAAGAAGCCGCTGCCCGCTAAGGTCGTGGCTGCGCCACAAACACCTCAAATTGTAGCTCCTTTGCCCCCTCCGCCGCCTGTGGCCGTGGAAGAGGCCATGCATACCCGGGACCCCTTTGCGCCATTGGTGAAGACCTCCGAGCCTGGTGCGGGACGCGGGAATCTGCCGCCCGGAATCGCCGGTTTGCAGGTAGCCACGATGCGGCTCCAAGGGATGGTAAGGACTTCGGATAGTTTTGTCGCCGTAGTGGCGAACCCCGAGGATCACGTCTATTTTCTCCACACCGGAGACCATATTTTCGACGGTGTAGTGGAAAAAATCGAGCTTGGGCAAATTACGTTCCAGCAGGAAAGCAAAGACGCGTTTGGCAGGGTGGTGCAACGCGAAGTGACCAAACGACTCTACCCGATTGCAGGAGACGAGCAATGAGCAAGATTTGGCAGCCGTTTGGGCTTGCCTGCCTCACGGCGGCGAGCCTCCTGATTCCGACAAGCGCACTCCGGGCGGATTCGAGCCCGACGGTGCATGTGACGTCAGCAATCGGTCAAGGAGTCGTGCGTCTCGACGCTAAAGCCAGTGGACCGTTCCAGTACACGATTCATCATCCGAGCCCGGACCTCTACTATGTTGACCTGAAGGGCGTGGCTGCGTCGACCGCGGATGCGTCTGAGGTTTTGGGCACAGACATTGTGCGCAGCTACAGGCTCGAGCAATACCAGGATGGAGACAAGACCGTTTCTCGGCTAGAGATTTTGCTCGGCGACGGAGCTACTCCCAAAATTACCCGGCAGGGACAGGACGGATTGCAAATCATCGTATCGAAAAGCGGGATCTCGGATGCGAGTTCCAATGCTGATCAATCTCCGCGTGTTGTGCCGACCTCGCTGAAGGGCGTCGACGCCCCTGGAACAGCCGCGCTGTCTGCGATAAAGCAGATTTCTATCGTCAAGAGCAATGATGCCGCGGAAGTTTTGGTGTTGGGGTCAGGTTCACTCAACCATCAAGAACTGCGATTGAGCAAGCCGGACAGGCTTGTGCTGGATTTCCCCGGCACGCGCATGGCAGGGCCGCACAAGATTTCGAGCAATGTCGAACCGATTCGCGATGTACGCGCAGGACAGTTCTCGCCTCAAGTCGCGCGAATCGTTATCGACCTTTCCAATACGGCGCCGTATAAGGTCAAGCAAGTGGACGGCGGCATCGCGGTGGATTTCCAACCCGAGGCGGCCTCCGCGGTTCCATCAGCCGCCCCGGCTGCTATAACTCCAGCGCCATCGAGCGATCCAGCAGCTGCAGTTCCGCCGCTGGCCTCGGAAAGCGCCGCAAAGGCTGCGGATTCTGATGCGTCTTCGGCGCAAGCGGCCACGGCAAAACCTGAAACAAACTCGAATTCTGGCCAGAGTGGAAGCTCACCGGCCAATCCTACAACGAATCCAGCGGAAGCAACCCAGCCCGCTCAGCCCTCTGTATCTCCAACAGCGGCCTCGCCAAGCAATTCAACTGAAACGGCAACGGCGCAGGATGCCGCGAAGCCGGATAGTGCGGCATCGCAAGCGACAGCCTCGCCAGCGCAACAGCCAGCGGCTCCGCCTGTGTCTCCGGCGATGGCTCCCAGCACAAATCCGGCGCCGCAGCAGCCAAATGCCGCGGCCTCGCCAAGCAATTCAACTGAAACGGCAACGGCGCAGGATGCCGCGAAGCCGGATAGTGCGGCATCGCAAGCAGTAGCCTCGCCAGCGCAACAGCCAGCAGCGCCTGCGAGTGCGGCCCCTAACGCGCCGACCGTCGTGCCTTCGGCGATGGTTACCAACGCAGACGCGACGCCGCAACAGCCAAACGCTGTCGCCTCGCCTGCAGCCACCGATTCTCCCGCGGGGATACAGCCCATTCAGGGGGGCGGAGAAAAATACACGGGTGCGCCGATTTCGGTGAATTTGAAGAACGTTGATTTGCAGGATTTCTTCCGGTTGATTCATGAAATCAGCGGTTTGAACGTAGTCGTGGATCCTAGCGTGAAGGGCACGCTAACCTTGGTTTTGGACAACGTTCCGTGGGATCAGGCGCTCGATATCGTAATGAAGAACAACGACTTGGACAAACAGCTCGACGGTAACGTTCTACGGATAGCGACCAAGGAAACCATCAAGAAAGAGGCCGACGAAGCCAAGGAACTGGCGAAGGCGGAAGTCGAAGCTGCGGATTTGGTGACGACTACCAAGGTGCTTAGCTACGCCAAAGCCTCTGACTTGGTCGGCACAGTCAAGAAGTTCCTGTCTCCGCGGGGCGACGTGCTCGCGGACGACCGCACGAACACGCTGATTATCAGCGACATTCCAACCATATTCCCTGTAGTTGACAATTTGATCCGTGAACTTGATCAGCGGACGCAGCAGGTGGAGATCGTGGCGCGAGTCGTTCAGGCGCAGCGCAACTTCGCCCAGGACATTGGCAACCAGTTCGGATTTGCTGGCTCCGCGACAAACGGACGCAACCTTTTTGGTGGAGCGACGAGTGTGGGCACCAGCCCCATCAGCCGCTTCGTGCCACCGCTTCCAGCGCCCCCGGTCATTGTAGGAACTTCCGCCCCCTCAGGCAGCAGTGCAACGGCGGTGCAGATGCCGCTGGTTTCGAACCTGGGAGCAGCCGTACCGACGAGCGCCATATCATATGCGTTCTCTTCGGCCAATTTCGCGCTGGATGAAATCATCAGCGCGTCTGAGTCCAAGGGCGTTGGTAAACTGCTTTCCAAGCCGCAGATCGTGGCTGAAAACAACCAGGAAGTTACGATTAAGCAAGGAACCAAGATTCCGATTCAGACGATTATCAACAATACGATTTCTGTGCAGTTCGTCGACGCAGTGCTCGAACTGCAGGTGACCCCGCAAATTACGAAGGACGGCACCATTTTCATGACTCTCCACGTCGAGAACACGCAGATCGATCCTTCGATTCCACGAATTCAGGGTATCCCCGCTCTTGACACCCAGGCGGAGGATACGAAGGTGCTCGTGAACGACGGTGCGACGGTCATGATTGGCGGTGTGTTTGTCACCAACCAGCAAACGAATATCAACCAGGTCCCGTTCGTGGGCAGCCTGCCGATCATCGGGCATCTGTTCCAGGAGCGAATAGTCTCCGTCAATACAACGGAGTTGCTGTTCTTCATTACTCCTCGTATCCTTCCCATGTAGCGCGGGAGGGAAGAATTTCGGGACTGGCAATCGAATCTCGAAAGGCGGGTCATGTAAGTCAAGCGACCCGCCTTTCTCTTTTGCAGCAGCAGATGGGTGCCGAGGGCCTCGACGCCTTCGTGGTAACCCATCTTCCGAACGTCTTCTACTTAACCTCCTTTTCTGGTAGTTCGGCGATTCTGGTAGTGACCCCTTCCGACGCCACTCTCATTTCGGATACTCGCTACACAACCCAAGTCAGAGAGGAAGTGGCCGCGGCCAAGGTCCAGATTGTCCGGGGTTCGCTCCTGGCGGGCGCCGCAAAGCGATTAAAGGCCATCCGGGCGCGCCGAGTTGGGTTTGAGGCCGTTAGGCTCACGGTCATGCAAGAGCGCACGCTCGAGGGGATGGCCGGGAAGAGGATACAGTGGTTTGCCTGGGATGGCCGGATTGAGATGGTGCGTGCGATCAAGGATGCCGAAGAGATACAGATTATCCGCGAGGCCGGAGGAATCGCTTGCGCGGCATGGAACGATATATTGCCACTGGTAAAGGTTGGAGTGCGGGAGTCGGATCTGGCGGCTGAGATTGAGTACCGTATGCGGCGCAGGGGGGCCTGGGGCGCCGCCTTTGAGTTAATTGTCGCATCGGGGGAGCGAGGGGCCTTGCCGCACGCCCGCGCCAGCCGGAAGGCTATCAAGAAAAACGAGTTGGTGGTCTTTGACCTGGGTGCTATACTCCGCGGTTATTCGAGTGACCTGACGCGGACGGTTTTCGTGGGGCGGGCGCCGAAGGAGATCAAGCGGCGCTACAAGGTCGTACTCGAAGCGCAGGAATCCGCGCGATTGGCGCTGAAGCCGGGCGTGCGTGGCGGAGAAGTGGATGCAGCAGCTAGGCGGGTTCTCCAGCGCGCTGGGCTAGGCGATAAGTTTATCCACAGCACCGGACATGGACTTGGACTGGAAGTCCATGAGATACCTCGGCTAGGCCGTGGGGATAAGTCGATCCTGCGAACGGGAATGGTGGTAACCCTCGAGCCAGGGGTCTATTTTGAGGGGCAGGGCGGCATCCGAATTGAGGATGACGTGGTTTTGACGGAAACGGGTGCTGAGTATCTGACGCAGGCTAAACGGGAGCTGATCGAACTCGGATGAAGGCAAAAGGCAAGAAAAGCAGTTCGTCAGGCTCACAATCTTCGCATTCGCCATCACCGGATCTCCGCGAGATCTCTAAGATCCTTGATTTCATGAGCGAGCATGGCCTCGAGGAGTTTGAATTCGAGAACGGTGCTGTGCGGATCCGGCTTCGCAAAGGGCAAGCCCAGTTCCACGGAGGAACTCCATTTCGGGCGGCCCAACCTACGCCGGAAATCGTGGTGGCGCGATCTGTTCAGCCCGAGGCATCTGCTGCCGTGCCGCAGCCTGCTCCCGATACCAACAAGGAAAATCTTCACGTCATAAAATCCCCCATTGTCGGCACTTTTTACGCGTCTCCAGGCCCTAACGCGGAGCCCTTTGTTCGCGTCGGGGATCGCGTGAATACCGGGCAGGTTCTGTGCATCATTGAAGCCATGAAATTGATGAACGAAATTGAAGCCGACGTGGCCGGGGAAGTTATGCGCATATTGGTGGAAAACGGGCAGCCGGTGGAGTATGGCGAGCCTCTTTTTGCAATCCATCCCAGCCGGAAACAGTGATTGAGACTGGGGAGCCTTCCTCAGGGGAAAATGTTTCGAAAAATTCTGATTGCCAATCGAGGCGAGATAGCGCTTCGCGTGCTCTGTGCATGCCAAGAGCTTGGGATACAGACGGTTGCCGTCTATTCGGAAGCTGACCGCAATTCACTGCATGTGCGATTCGCCGATGAAGCGGTTTGCATCGGACCGCCGCGTTCTTCTGAGAGTTACCTGAATATTCCGCATGTCATCAGCGCTGCGGAAATCACCAATGTGGACGCCATTCACCCGGGTTACGGATTCCTCTCAGAAAATGCCAATTTTGCGGAAGTCTGCGAGGCTTCACACATCACGTTTATTGGGCCTTCTCCGGAAGTGATCCGCATGATGGGCGAGAAGGATCGTGCGCGGCGTGAAATGGCCGCCGCCGGGTTGCCGATCATTCCCGGTAGCCCGGGAGTGGTGCCGGACGAAGAGACGGCCCAGAAACTAGCCGAGGAGATCGGCTTTCCGGTGCTTATCAAGGCTGCGGAGGGCGGTGGCGGACGCGGGATGCGCGTGGTGCGCAAACGTGACGAACTTGTCTCCGCATTTCAAACCGCGCGAAACGAGGCACAGCAGGCCTTCGGCAGCCCGAACGTATACATCGAGAAGCTCGTCGAGCGGCCGCGGCACATCGAGTTCCAAGTGATTGGAGACAAGCACGGGAATGTGACGCATCTCCGGGAGCGCGAATGCTCAATTCAACGGCGACACCAGAAAATCATCGAGGAATCCCCTTCGCCCGCGCTAGATGCGAAGGCGCGCGATGCCATGGGCAACCGCGTGGCGAAGGCGCTGGCGAAACTTGGATATTCAAATGCGGGAACGGTGGAATTTCTGCGGGATGAAGCTTCAGGCGAACTTTATTTTATCGAAGTGAACGCGCGGATTCAGGTGGAGCATCCCGTCACAGAGATGGTTTCCGGCGTGGATCTCGTGAAGGCACAGATTCGGCTTGCGGCGGGCGAGAAACTGGATGCCGTGCTGCGGAAGCCCAACTTCCACGGCCACGCAATCGAGTGCCGGATCAATGCCGAGGACCCGGTGACGTTTGCACCTTCGGCGGGCCGAATCACGGCGTTTCGCGTTCCAGGCGGCCCAGGGATTCGCGTGGATACCGCGCTCTATTCCGAGGCGGTTGTGCCGCCGTATTACGATTCGCTCGTGGCGAAATTGGTAGCGTTTGGAGACGACCGAGCCGAAGCCATCGCACGAATGTCGCGGGCACTCGATCAGTTCGTGATCGAGGGAATCAAAACATCGATTCCGCTACATAAGAAGATTTTTGAAGATGCGGATTTCATCGCTGGGCGGCTCGACACGCATTTTCTCGACCGCTACGAAGCGGCTGCGGTTAAATAGGAGACGCGCGTTTGTTTCCTCCTCTGTATGCGGTGTTGGATAACGAACTATTAAATGGCGCGCCAGCGGGATGCGCCAAGACTTTGGCGGCCGCCGGTGTGGAGTTGATTCAATACAGGGCCAAGCGATTGTCATCGCGCGAGTATCTGAGGACATGCTCGGCGCTTGCCGAGACCCTGGCAAGCCGCAATGCGCGATTCATTGTGAATGACCGGCCCGATATTGCGGCAATGGCGGGTGCGGGAGGAGTGCATGTCGGACAGCGGGACTTGACACCAGAAGACGCCCGCAGGGTCTGTGGCTCGGGACGCTGGGTGGGTGTTTCGACACATAATTTGGAGCAGTTTCGCGCCGCGGCGAAAACGTCCGTGGATTACATTGCGATTGGCCCGATCTTTGCAACTTCGACAAAAGAGAAGCCGGATCCCGTCGTTGGCACGGCGTTGATCCGCGAGGCGCGGAAGCTGACGCGAAAGCCAATCGTGGCCATTGGCGGCATAACCCTATCTCGTGCTGCTGAAGTTTATGCTGCTGGTGCAGATTCGATTGCCGTGGTTCGCGAGCTGATCTCCAGCAGTGATCCGGCAACGCGCGCAAAAGAATTCCTTGCTATTGCAGCAGAAGTAAGAGAAAACTCGCGCGGCAACTCCGTGTTCCATTCGAAGGCTGGAGCCAACAAGAATGGCTGAACGGGCCGCATCATTGAAGCAGACAGCTCCCGAGCTTGTGAAGGGGCTCGGCCTGTTCGATTCGACGATGATTGTGGTCGGATCGATGATCGGCTCCGGCATCTTCATCGTTTCCGCAGATATTTCCAATCAGGTGCAGAGCCCGGGCTTGCTGATCATGGTCTGGGTGATGTCCGGTGTAATGACGCTGATCGGCGCGCTCAGCTACGGGGAGCTTGCAGCGGCGATGCCGCACGCCGGCGGCCAGTATGTTTTCTTGCGAGAATCCTTTGGACGGCTCTGGGGGTTCTTGTATGGCTGGACGATGCTGCTTGTGGTTCAAACCGCGACGATTGCGGCGGTGGCTATCGCGTTTGCCAAGTTCACCGGCGTGTTCATGCCGTGGTTTTCTCCAACAGCATGGATTTTAAAGTTCGGGACTTTCGGGCCATGGAAATTCAGTTTTGGCGTGCTGGGCCCATACGAGCTGGGTTTGAACCGGCAAAACTTGCTGGCCATCCTTTCCATCGTGTTACTGACGTGGATCAACCTGCGCGGGCTTCGCCTGGGCAAGATCGTTCAAAATGTTTTTACCAGCGTAAAGATTGTCACGCTGGCCGCGTTGGTCATCATCGGGATCATTTTTTCGCGCGCGGAATCGATCGCTGCAAACTTCCATAACTTCTGGCGAAACGCAGGGCTTTCCGTGCAGCACGCTTATCCTCCGGGCGTGGGCACGTGGGAGGTTGCGACGGCCACGGTGGTTGGTGTCGCGATGGTTGGAGCGCTTTTTTCGTCCGACGCATGGTACGACATTACGTTCACAGCCGCGGAAGTAAAGCGGCCGGAGCGGAACCTTCCGCTTTCTTTGTTCCTGGGGACGGTGATTGTCACAACGCTGTATGTGCTCACGAATTTCGCTTACCTCAGAATTCTGCCGATGGCTGGCGACCCGAATGGAACTTCGATTCTTTCACGCGGAATCCAGTTCGCAACGGACGGACGCGTGGCGACCGCTGCATTGCAGGTAATTTTTGGACCGATTGGCGCGGTGATTATGGCGCTGGCGATTCTGATTTCTTGTTTTGGTTGCAATAATGGACTGATTCTTGCCGGAGCGCGCATTTATTACGCAATGGCGAAAGACGGTTTGCTGTTTAGATCCATCGGGCGGGTGAATCGGCACAGTGTGCCTGGCGTTGCGCTGATTTTGCAGTGCGCCTGGGCTTCTATTTTGTGCCTTTCGGGCACATACAACCAGCTCCTTGATTTTCTGATCTTCGCCGAGCTGATTTTCTACATCCTGACCCTCGTGGCGATATTTGTCTTGCGGCGAACACGGCCAACGATGGAGAGGCCATACCGGGCTTTCGGGTATCCCGTGCTTCCGGCAATTTATATTGCGATGGCGCTGTTCTTGGAAGTGCAATTGTTGCGTTATAAGCCGCAAAACACGTGGCCGGGGCTCATCATCGTTTTGGTCGGCCTCCCGGTTTATCTGGTCTGGCAATTGGTGACACGAAATCGAACAGCCTCAGCAACCGAATAAACAGGAATGGACATCATAGAGCAAAAATCAACGGACGGAGGAGATGAATGGCCAGCCAACTCTTAGCCAAGAAGCCGCTAGACGTGATCATGGCGGAGGCCGCGGACACGGGCGAGCACTCGCTCAAGCGGTCCCTGGGGCCCATCAACTTGGTCACTCTCGGCATCGGAGCGATCATCGGCGCGGGAATTTTCGTTTTGACTGGCACAGCGGCAGCGCAATTTGCGGGTCCTGCAATCGTTCTGTCCTTCGTAATCGCGGGCATCGGTTGCGTTTTTGCGGGTCTCTGCTACGCCGAATTTGCATCCATGATCCCCATTGCGGGCAGCGCTTATACCTATGGGTATGCGACGATGGGCGAAATCGTCGCTTGGATTATTGGTTGGGCGCTCGTCTTGGAGTACGCGTTTGGAGCCGCGACTGTCGCTGTTGGCTGGAGCGGTTACGTCAGTGGATTTCTGCACTTCTTCGGCGTCACGGTCCCTTTTAATCCCACGCCGAAGGGAAGCGTTTCGCTTTTTGGCCACACGTTCCCGGTTCAGGTGGATATCTTCGCGATGGCGGCTATTATTATCATCACATTGATTCTCGTGGTCGGAGTGCGCGAATCGGCCAACTTCAATAGTGGTGCAGTGATGGTCAAGGTCTCCGTGGTGCTTATCTTCATTGGTCTTGCGTTGACTTTTGCTTTTGCCAATTGGTCGCACATGCTTGCGAACTGGCACCCCTTCATTCCGAAGAACTTGGGTAGTTTTGGACAATTCGGTTGGTCTGGAATCATGCGTGGCGCTGGTGTCGTTTTCTTTGCGTATATCGGCTTTGACGCGGTTTCTACCGCTGCTCAGGAATCAAGAAATCCTCAAAAAGACATGCCGTTCGGCATCCTTGGCTCGCTCATCATCTGCACAATTCTCTACATCATTGTCTCTGGCCTTCTCACCGGAATAAAAAACTACGCTACTCTGAATACTCCTGCTCCAGTTGCTGATGGAGCGGCCACGATTGGTGTTCAATGGGGTGTTTTCCTCGTGGATTTGGGAGCAATTGCAGGTCTGGCGTCCGTTATGCTGGTCATGCTTTTGGGGCAATCGCGCGTTCTTTACACAATGTCGCATGACGGTCTCCTTCCGCCATGGGTGGGAAGGATTCATCCACGTTTTCGCACGCCGTACATCACCTCAATCGTAGTCGGATGCTTCGTTGCCTTTCTCGCTGCGTTCTTCAATATTGTTTTTCTTGCGAAGCTTGTCAGTCTTGGTACCCTTCTGGCTTTTACGATCGTTTGCCTCAGTGTGTGGGTCATGCGGGTGAAACGTCCTGATGTGCCGCGGCCGTTTCGCACACCCTGGGTTCCTGTAGTGCCAATTCTCGGAATCATCGTATCCCTCTCATTGATGTTGTCGCTCGATGCCCCAGCTTGGATCGTCTTCGGGTGCTGGCTCGTCTTCGGGCTAACTATTTACTTTACCTATAGTCGGAAGCACAGCACGGTGCAGTTAAGTCTGTCCCGGAACCCATCAGCGAGCGCGAAGTAACGGTGGCAGAAATACGTACCGGGTGGTCGAGCTGAAAGCATTCGCTACTTCGAGCAGCTTTGTGTGGTCAGCATGTACGATTGTTTTCTTTCCTAGGCAAATATTGTCTAAATTATAGGGTGCGACTCCGCGGCCATTAAGTGTACAGGCCGGCGCAGGAGTCGCGACTGAGGACATTCGTGTTTTCGCTCCACCGCGTGCACGCATTCTGGAGGACGACTACGCCGACGGATCGCACGGCGGCAGCCGTAGCGATTTTCTGTATTCTGGCGTGGACTACACGGCTCGGGAGCTACGTCTCGAAACTTGGCGCGTGGCTCGTTGTACTCTTTGTCGTGGCTGCTGGTTACCTGCTAGTGCGCTTTGCGCGTTGGGCGCGGAAACGCCTTCTCTGGGGCCTTCGGAATCGCCTCATCGTAGCTTACGTTTTCATCGCTGTCGTTCCGGTCGTGCTTCTCGTTGCGATGGTAGCTCTCTCCGCTTACCTGATGTACTTCCAATTTGGCGCGCATCTCTTGCAGGACGATTTGAACGAGAGAATTAGTGAGGTTGCGGGGATTGCAGGAACGGTGGAAAGCGCGCTCGAAAGCAATCGCGCGCGAGGTGTGTTCGAGGAGCCGAAATCCATTGTGCAAGGGCCGGGCATTTCGGCATTGCTGGAGCACGCTCGCAAGGAGCTTCCGGGACTGGATGTCCATCTTCCTACTTCTGCCGCGGCCATTGGGTCGAACGAGCGGCCTGTGCGCAACTTCTCCGGATTGGTGCAATCCGGCGGCAGCCTATGGATTGAGGCGGTTGTTTCCGGCACACGCGACTCGTCGGAAGGCGAGCTTTATGTCCGCGTGCCCGTGACTTCGGCACTGCTGCAAGGGCTTGCGCCGGATCTCGGGCCTGTTCAACTCACCACATTCCGGCCAGCGACGAATTCGGATCGTCCTGCTGACGTTCTGAGTTTGAATGGCCGGAGAATGGTTCGAGCTGGGCAAGTGGCGAGCCTGCGCGCGGTTCAGCCCAGGCGCGGCTGGTATGACTTCGAAATATCCGGCGGTTCGACATTGGATGCCGTCTTGCTGAATGAAAATGGCACGACGATCGACACAATGCCAGTGATTGCGGGCTTTTCGCTGCGGCCGTCACAAGTAAATCATCGGCTGTTTGCTTCGCTGGGGCTATTAGGCGATCCTCTTGTCGTCATCCTGATTCTCATCGGATTCTTTTTTCTTGCGCTCGAAGTGGCGGCGCTTATCACGGGAATCGTCCTGACGCGCACAATCACTGCAGCTGTTGATGACCTCTATGAAGCGACGCGGCATGTTCGGCAGGGAGATTTTCGGCACCGGATTCATGTGCGCCAGCGCGATCAATTGGGTGCGCTGGCGGAGTCGTTCAACGCGATGACCGGATCGCTCGCGGAACTTATCGAAGGACAGCGCCAGCGGCAAAAACTGGAAAACGAACTGACGATCGCGCGCGAGGTGCAGGAGCAGCTTTTTCCGCGAGAACTGCCGCAGATGCCAGGTCTCGAGCTGGCAGCGATTTGCCGGGCGGCGCGCGTGGTTTCGGGGGATTACTACGATTTCGTTAAATTGGATTCATCGAAGCTGGGACTGGCGATTGCGGATATCAGCGGAAAGGGAATTTCAGCGGCTCTACTGATGGCCAGTTTGCAGGCGGCGCTGCGCGGGCAGGCCATCTCGAACGGGCATCGCACCACCGCGCAGGTTGTAGAGGTTTTGAATCGCCATCTTTTTTTCAATACTTCCGACGACCGTTATGCGACGCTGTTTTATGCGGAGTACGATGCGAGCTCGCGATCGTTTTCTTATACAAATGCGGGGCACTGCGCTCCGTTCTTTGTCACAGATGGCAACGTGAAGCGGTTGGATGAAGGTGGCACGGTCGTAGGACTTTTTGATCACGCGGACTATAGGCAAGTGACTGTGCCGGCGGAGCACGGTGCTTTATTCGTAGGCTTTAGTGATGGCCTGCTCGAACCAGAGAATGTTTACGGAGAAGAGTTCGGTGCGGTGCGGCTGGCCAATGAAGTTCTGAGGTTGCGCGATGCTCCAGTGGAACAAGTGGCTGAAGGCTTGCTGTCATCGGTCGAACAATGGGCGGGCACCCCAGAGCAAGCCGACGATATGACGGTGATCGTGGCACGGTTTCGGTAGATGCTGAAAGCAGTTTTGCAGAAATTTGCGGAGCGGCAAGGCTTGGCAAGAAACGCGGATTTCGGTACCGTGTTTGGGTTCAGCAATCGCGTGGAGGGGTAACGGGGTGAGTTTGCGGCAACGAGTAGCGCTTGTGACCGGCGGAAGCCGTGGCATCGGCAAAGGAATAGCGCTGGGATTGGGACGCGCGGGCGCACGCGTGGCCATTTCTTACCGCTCCAATAAGGCGGCAGCGCAGAATGCGCTTCGGCAGCTGCAAGCGATGGGGTGCGATTGCTTTGCGGTAGAAGCGGACGTTACGGACCCAGCCAGAGCGGAATCGCTTGTGCAATCTGTACTTGAGCACTACGGGCGGCTCGACGTTCTGGTCAACAACGTGGGGATTTTCAATTGGGGTACCGTCGCGGAAACGACGATCGAAGAATGGAAGCGCGTGCTGGATTCGAACTTGTTGAGCGTTTTTTATATGAGTAAAGCAGCGCTGCCGGCGATGCGACGGCAAAGATGGGGCCGCATCGTCAATTTAGGAGCGGTTGGAGCGGAGCGCGCATTCGGCCAGGCGACGATTTCTGCGTATGCCGCAGCAAAAGCAGGCATGGTGGCTTTTTCGCGTTCTCTTGCCGTGGAGGAAGCGAAAAATGGCATCACGGTAAATGTTGTGAATCCGCCGAATATTGATGACAAGGAACTCTCACTGGAAGAAGCTCGCCGAATGCACGACGCGCGCTTTCCCGTCGGCCGGCCTCCTTCTGCCGACGACATTGCCTCCGCCGTCGTGTTTCTCGCCGATGAGTCCGCCGATTACATCACAGGCCAAACCCTCAGCGTTTCCGGCGGCTGGATGTTGTAAGGGGCCTTCCCTCCGATCCGTGGTTTCCCATTTCGCTGCGTCACGATAAACTGGGACACGCGCGGCGAAACGTCCGCTGCCTTTTGAAGCGATGAAAATTCTAAGCATAGCCGAGATGCGCGAGGTCGACCGCCTGACGATCGAACGTCACGGTGTGCCGAGCCTGGCGCTCATGGAAAATGCAGGCGCAGGCGTTGCACAATTCATTGCTTCGCGTTTTGCGCCGGTGGATGGGTGCCGCATCGCCGTGCTTTGCGGGCGGGGAAATAATGGCGGCGACGGGTTTGTCGCTGCGCGAAAGCTGAAAGAGGCGGGCGCGAACCCGAGCGTTTTGATTTTCGCCGATCCGGCGGAGCTTCATGGTGATGCGCAAGAAAATTTTAAGCGGCTGGCCAGTGCTTCGATCGTGCCTCAAGTAATTCGCAGCGTTTCGGATTGGGAATCAGTACGAGAGGCAGCTCTTGGTGCTGGAATCGTTGTTGACGCACTTCTGGGCACAGGCTTGCGCGCCGGAGTAGAGGGGTTGCTCGCTCACGTAATTGAAGACGTCAACGCCCATGGTCCGCGCACACGCGTGGTCGCCGTGGATATCCCTTCGGGGATGTCGGGCGACACGGGAGAAGCGCCCGGCGGAGCAATCCGCGCCGATTGTACTGTGACGTTTACTGCACCGAAGACAGGGATGTTTGGCGCCGGAGCGCCATTTTTCGTCGGGCGCTTGACCGTCGCCGATATTGGTTCTCCACGCGAATTAATCGAAGAGATTGCAAAAACGAACGTGCGCTGGCTTGAGCCCTGGGAATTTCGAGATGTTTCGTTTCACCGCAGCGCTGAGTCAAATAAGGGGCTTTATGGGCATGTGCTGATTGTGGCAGGTTCGGTCGGCAAAGCGGGGGCAGCGGTTTTAGCGGCCAAAGGCGCTTTGCGCGTGGGGGCAGGTCTCGTGACGGTGGCTACACCAGAGCCAGTTCTTGCCACTGTGGCAGGATTCGCACCCGAAATTATGACCGAGCCTCTGCACGCGACGGGGGCGGGAACGGTTGCGCGCGACGTCGTTGAATCCGGTGTCTTCGAAAAACTGATGCAAGGAAAAAACGTGCTGGCGCTAGGTCCTGGCCTGACGACCCATGACGAAACGCAGCAATTCGTGAGATCCGTAATCGCGGGCAGGTCGCAAGTGCCGAGCATCTTGGATGCTGACGGCCTGAATGCATTCGCAGGGCACGCCGGCGAATTGCGAAATTCGCGCGGAATGCTGGCCTTGACCCCGCATCCGGGCGAAATGGCCCGCCTTTTGGGGTTAGGTGTGAAGGATGTTCAGGCACAGCGGCTGGAGATCGCGCGTAAGTCGGCAGCGGATTGGCAGGCTTTTGTGATCCTGAAGGGGCATCAAACAGTGATCGCCGCGCCGGATGGCCGCGTTTGGATCAATTCAACAGGGAATCCGGGGATGTCGACGGGCGGGACGGGCGACGTCCTCACGGGAATGTTAGCGGGAGTGACAGCCCAGTTCGGCGCTCACAATTGGGAGATTGCGCTGACTTTGGGCGTTTATCTCCATGGATTGGCGGGCGACTTGGCGGCAGAAGAATTTGGCGAGGGGCCGCTGATCGCGTCGGACGTAATTCGCATGATTGCGCCAGCGCTGGCGCAGCTTCGCGACACAATCCGAGTGCTGTGATATGGCTGCCGACCAAATCCTTTCACATTCCACCGAAGAAACGATCGCCAAGGGCAGGGAGATCGCCGCGCGTCTGCGGCCACCTTTGCTCGTATTGCTCACAGGCGAACTCGGCGCCGGGAAGACGACGTTGGCAAAGGGGATTGTCAGCGGTTTGGGTGCGGCAACAGAGGAGGAAATTACGAGTCCGACGTTCACGCTGGTGCACGCCTTCAGCGGCGCGGTGAAGGTCTATCACGTCGATCTGTATCGCGTGAGCGAAGTGCAGGAGTTCGATTCGTTGGGGCTGGAAGATCTATTCATTGAGCCCGCCGTCGTCGTTGTCGAGTGGCCGGAGCGCATGCGTCTGCGCACAGACTGGCCGGTTCTGCGGATCGGCCTGGAGCACTCTGGAGAGGAACTTCGCAAAATTACTGTCGAGGAAATCTCCGGTAATTCTCCTCTGAGTAGCAAGACCTCAAAGTAGCTAGTGAAACAGGTGACGAACCGCGTTCCACAAATCCTGCAAAATCGGCCAGATCACCGCCAATCCGATAAGCAGGGCCGCCAGCTTTCGAGGCATCTGGTTGCCGGAGAGCCATGTTGTCGACTTGCCATGTCGGTCGCAGAAGCCGTCCTCGTAAGCAGGGCGCGTGCAGCGCTCTCCGGAACTGCTGAGATAAAGGCACTGCGAGGTGGAGTTGTGTTGCTCGATTGTGGGCTGATTTTCCATCATCGCCGATAGATATAACTTTCTCATAAAGAAAACGCGAGGCAAAGAAACTCTGTGGCAAGAAGAGCCGCGCGTGAGTTGTGCGACTCAGCTGAGCTGGCCTGCCATTCGATCGATTCTGCTGGTTCTTAACACGCAATCCCTGCTTTGCAGACCGCCCGTAGGCAACCATCGACGCGGCAAATCGAATCAATCTGTCCCATGGTGTGAAGTCAGTCCCGCGCCAGAAGTTTACGAGGAAATTGGAGGCTCAAGAGATGTTGAAATTTGCACGCTACATTCGCGAAACCCTGTTCCTGTTGATTGCCGTGTCATTCATTTTTCCTGTGAATGCGCACGGGCAAGGGCGGCTTGGTGCAAAAGCTGCTCACGTTCTCGTGCCAAAAATCGCCCCGCGCCCGCAAGATGTCTCGACGATGGATGGCATTATAAAAGCATTCTACGATGTGGTCAGCGGGCCCGCCGGCCAGCCAAGGCAATGGTCGAGGGACAGCACGCTTTATGTCCCCGGCGTTCTTTTCATTTCCACGGACGTGACAAAAGATGGCAAACCGTATCACGAGATCATGAGTCATCAGCAGTTCGTCGATAAGTACAACGCTTCGGTAGTCTCGCAGGGATTCTACGAGCAGGAAATCCATCGTGTCACCACAAGATATGGAACGATCGCGCACGTAATGAGCACGTACGTAATGAGGCGGACTGCGAACGGGCCGCTCATCGGGCGCGGCGTGAACAGCCTCGAATTGTTCTACGATGGCAAGCGTTGGTGGATCGTCTGCGATCTTTGGGACGAAGAGCGGCCTGGAAATTCGATTCCCAAGGAGTTTCTGCCGTAAGAGTCGCGCAGAGCGTGGACAGTGTCCCGAGGCGGGATTTGCTAACCTGGTTGGGGTGCGAGGTCGCCTTTGGTCGTTAAACGATTGGGCAACGAGCAGGGCGGAAGCAGTCGAGGTACGGGCGCGTTCTGTTAAAGTCGAAGATGTAAGGCCAGAAGCGTCGCATGCCGGAAACGTCTATCTCATCGCCGGCTCGTCCGGCTCGCTTGAAGCTGGAAGCCTATACGGCCGAACTGCGTTTGGCCTCCCTTACCCCCGGCGTCGACAACATCCATTATGACGTTTACCTCAGCCTGCGATTTCTGGAAATCGCCCGGCAATATATCTGTGATTTAGTTCGTCAGTCGGCGAATTTGCAGCAGTTTTTCGGTTTCGAGGCGCGCACCACACGGCCCCCGGACTCGGCACAGTTTCGCAAGCTGCTCAGTGAACTTCTGCAATCGGGGATCACCCGCGCGCAATTCGAGAAAAACATCGAGTACGACCTGATCCTGCGCATCGCGATTCTGAAGTTTTTCATTCAGGAAATCGTCAGCGAATTTTCCAGCATGATTGTGGAGTGCAAGGAGCACATCCGGTCGCGCGGCTCCGCATTCGAGCATAGTGAACAAGCACACGTAAAGAGGGCGCAGTTGGCGGAGTTGCAATCGAATCGCAAGAGCGTCGTTCGTCGAGCGGGGCAGACGCTTTTCCACATCTTGAAGGAGCTCGACGAGAGCGTTCTTGCCAAGGCACGGCGCGCATTTTTCGGCGAAGATTTCGCAGATACCTACGAGCTTTTCACCAACCGGCTGTTATTCGTGGAAAACGGAACAGACGACTATCTTTTCCTCGAGCATTACGTTCTACTCGGCAATTTCTTGAACGATCCAGACCGCTTTGAAAATTTTGAGGGTTTGTTAGTCGATTTTCTCCGCGATTTTGTGGTGACAGACGCAAACTCCGAAGAATTACGCCGCGCCCATGAAGCCTATGGAAAACTCGTGGAAAGAGCGCTGGCAAGGCGCTCGGAACTCGGAAAACTGGAGGAAGAACAGGAAGAAGTGCTCAGAAAGGCGGGCGGAGGTGACGGCTTCCTTCCAGGAATTTTCAAGCGTCGCGGTGGGGCGGAAATGGAAGCCAATCTGGCCGTCTTGCGGCGCCGGCAGGCGGATTTGGAATTTAAGCTTGCAGAAATCAGTCCGGAACTGGAAGCCGCGAAACAGAAGGTGGATTTTCTTACTGAGGAATTCCGCAATCGGCTGGGCGATTATCTGAGTGAGCCGCAGAACGCGCGCCGCCTGTTCGATCCGTCGGGGAGCGGCAATCATGCAGGGGAGGCAGAAGTTCGTGAGCGCCTGCTCGAAGAATGGCATCACCGTCTGGAAGAACACGAACTTCTCGGATATATGCTGGCGAGCTACGAAGTCGTCAAGCTGCATCATGATTTTTGCCCGCCCGTCCATTTGCAGCAGTTGAAGCGCGCTTTGCTTTCGAAGGATGAGTTGAAGCGCGTGGAGAAGATTCTCAGTCAATTTCCGGCGCGGAATTTTTCACTGAAGCGCATCGAGGAAACCGCGAAAAATCTGCGGCGTTACTCTCATGAGGATTCGCGCGCCATCGCGTTGCGTTTTGCGCAGGATTTGATGCGGCTACGGCGTGACCGGCGGAATTACCAGCACGTCGCGGCGTGGCTGGAAAAAGTCAATCTGGTGCGCACCGACCGGCAGCGCGAACTGTCGCGCGTAAATAACAGCCTTTATGAATTTGTGTTTCCGGATGAGCGGCGCGGAACTGATGATCCCGTCGTGTCGCACGTGGTCATCAAAGCCGATGTGCGCGGGTCGACGGAAATCACAAAGGATTTATTGTCGCGCGGGTTGAATCCGGCATCGCATTTCAGCCTGACGCTTCACGAGCCCGTGAAGCGCCTGCTGGATCGTCACGGCGCCGCCAAAGTATTTTTGGAGGGCGATGCGATTATTCTCGCCATCTATGAGACCGAATCGAACCGGACGAGCCAGCGCGCCGTCGCGAAGGCTTGCGTGTTGGCGCGCGAAATCATCGAAGTGACCCAGGCTTATAATGCGAAGGCGGAATCGAGCAATCTGCCGAGGCTCGAACTCGGTGTCGGCGTTGCTTTCCAGAATTCCGCGCCATCAGTATGGTCGGATGGCGATTCGAAGATTATGATTTCAAAGGCGCTGAATCTTTCGGATCGCCTTTCCAGTTGCGCCAAAATGGCGCGCCGTCTCCTCACTGATAATCCATCGCCATTTCGCGTGTTTTCATTGCAAACGGTCGTCGTGGAAGGAGCAGGCGAAGAAGAGGGCGACGAGCTGTTAATGCGTTACAACATGAATGGAATCGAGCTAAATGAAGAAGGCTTTCAGAAACTGACGAGTGAAATTTCGCTGTTTCCACTCGAAGGAAACTTCCCCATGCCCTGGGGCAAAGATCGCGCGCAACTTTTCTATGGAGAATTGCCGCTCGGAGATTCATTGGAACCGATTGTGGTTCGCCGCGGAATGACTCGGCAGCTGCAAGCTGGGGGCAAAGTCGGCGGCCCCACCAATCGGCCTTTTTTTGAAGTTTGCGTCCATCCGAAACTGCTCGAGCTTGCCCGCAAGAAGGTCGCCGCAGCAAAGCATTAAGCCAGCGTCGCTTCGGTGTTCAATTCGTGAGCGCTTTGCGAGTTGAGGCGCGCCCCTTATAATCTTTCCGGAGGCGAAAATGGTCCGGTGACTGTCCCGGCCTTCAAAGCCGGCGATTCGGCTCTTCGCGAGTCGAATGGTGGGTTCGACTCCCACACGCTTCCGCCAGATTCTGCCCAAACTCTAAATATAGACGACTGTTTCTTCGATGAATCGCGGATTCTCTGCGTTGCTTTTTTCGCAAAGCGGAAATTTAGATACGCGAAAAGAAGTCGTGTGCGGACGAAAAACTGCTGGGAGCCCTCAGGGTCGCCGAGGGCTCCCAGAACGCCTACTTTTACTTTCCTTTGACGTTTTCAGTGCTCTCGATGAATGCTACCGCATTGTCATGCAACTGCTTCAGCGAAGGTTCGTGTGCATAGACCATGTGGCCGGACTGATAGAACTTGAATTCGATGTTCTTGTCCAGCGACGCGGGAATCGGCAGATGGCGCATTTCGTACACGCCTTCAAAAAACGGCGTGGCCAGGTCGAAATAACCCGCGTTCAGCATCACTTTTAGATTGGGGTTGTATTTCATCGCCTCAGCCAGATCAATCATGACGTTCGGTGTCGCCGGGTTGCCGTTGTGGTTCGTGTCCCAGCTTCCAGGGTTGATTTCAGGCTTGTACGTTTTGTCCTCGCCATACTTCAAATTCTTACGCACATAGTCGTTGAATGCAGATACATATGCCGAACTGATTGAGGCGGATTGAGGGTCATACTCAGCTTCCTTGCTGAGAGGATCCATTGTGGGTCCGGAGAAGCGCGTGTCGAGCCGGCCCGTAGTCAGGCCATTCGCATCCTGAAGCGTCTTTTCGAATTCGCCGCCGCTGATGCGCAAATCGGCTTTCAAGATGTAATCGAGAGGCAGGCCGGTATACTCGTGCAGTTTTTCAGCAATCGCCTGGCGCTGCTCGGCAGGCAGCGTGTAACCCTGTTCCAGCGCCAATGCGTAATCGTTCATCGCGAAATGCTCGACTTCGCTTATCAGAGGCTCCAAATCCTTCTGTCCGTTCGGCAACTTATGGTGATACCAAGCGGTCGCGGCATAGGTCGGCAACGCGAGTTCGTAGGGCAAATCCATTCCCGGGTTGCCTTCCGGGCCATCGACACTGTTATCGAAGCTTAAGATTTGCGAGAGCAACATCACACCGTTGAAGTCCGTGTCGTATTCGCCTTCCAACATGGCGATCAGTACGGCGGAGCGAGTTGTGCCGTAGCTTTCGCCGAACAGATACTTGGGCGAATTCCACCGGCCATACTTCGCCAGGAACTGCGCGATGAATTCGGCAAATGCATGTCCATCCTGATCTACGCCGTAGAACGCCTTTTCCTTGTTCGGGCCGGCGATGCGGCCAAAACCCGTTCCGGGCGCATCCACAAACACGAGGTCGCTGGCATCGAGCAAGCTGAAATCATTATTGACGACCGAATATGGCGCGGGCAGCGTGTGCGTATCATCCGCAGTGACTACTCGACGCGGTCCGAAGGCGCCCATGTGCAGCCACACGGTCGATGAACCGGGGCCGCCGTTATAAAGAAACGTTACAGGGCGCGTGGATGGGTCCACACCAGACTTCATGTATGCGACGTAGAACATGCTGGCTTCGACGGGCGGGTTCTTGTCGTCCTTGGGCTGGTCTTGCGGCACATCGTCCCACCCCTTCGGGTGCACAACGATAGTGCCTGCATATGCGTCGTAATTAACGACCTTTCCTTCTATGGTGACAGAGCCGCTGGTCTTCTGCTGCTCAACTTTAAATTCGTTGGGATTGGCCGGGGCGGCAGTGGCGGCCGGGGGCGCAGCGGCTTCCTTGGATTGCGCGTGGGCCGCAAGGATCGGCAGGGCCGGGATTGCAATTACCAAAGCGACGAACCAGAAAATAAGTCTGCGCATCAAGTGTCTCCAGTTGTTGAGATGGGTTCCGTATTGGGATAAACGCGACTTGGCTAAATTTTGTTCCCTGTTTTCAAAATTTTGGCGAGAAACAACGTACACGGAACAAGGAGTGAATGCAACGTTTGTTGCGTTTCGCATGCAAGAAAAATTATGGAGGGCGGCGAAAGTGTGCGTGTATGGGAAAGGCGTCCGAAAACGGGACGACAGAATCTCAAAAAATCGAAAAAATCCGCGATTAGAAATGGGTCCGAGTGTTTGTTTTGTGTAAGTTAGGCCGAGTTCTAATTCTTCATAGGTACCGCGATTAGAATTTAGAAAGCGCATAAAAAGCGAAAAGGCCGCGTCTTCGCGGCCCGCTTTTCTTCTCCCCCTTAATTTTCATTCGGCCGGAATGCCAGCCGAAAGCTCTATATACCATAGAGTTAACAAGAGGTCAAGGAAAATTGATGGTCCGACGCGACAATTTCCACCGCTGGGCAGGCGGGCTCGTAAGATGCTGGCCGGGGCTCTGGGCGTGATCCTGGCCCGGGCGGGATCGTTCGGTGCAACTTCTTGGCGAAAATAGATGAGGGGACTATGATGTGCGCCGCGGGGGATGTCGAATTAGAGTCAAAGTGAGCGGACGCGAGGGAAGCGAGGATTTATGAGGACGATGGGCGAAATGCGAGGCGTGGGCGTGTCAGCAGCGGCGCAGCTGGCGATGGAACTGATGGCGTGTCTTATGCTTTTGGGGGCGTGCGTGGCATGGGGGCTGCCGACGCGGCCTCGTCCGCAGACGAAGGCTGGGGCGGCGCAGGCGGCGGGACGCGGCGCGTTTGAAGTGATGTCGCAACTGGGGCGCAGACTTTACGCGCAGGCGGATAATGATGGCGTCATTGCGGCGCGGAAGAAGCTGGCCGCGGACCCGAAAAACGCGAGCCTTGCCCTGGCGCTTTCGCAAGCAGAAGCGGGAAGGAGGCAATATCGCGAGGCCATTGCGACTTGCACCAAGGCGCTGGTTTTTGCACCGAAGAATGCGGATCTTTATATCGAGCGCGGACACAGAGAGCTGGGATTGCGCGAATTCATGCGCGCAGAGCGCGACCTGGCACATGCGGCGACGCTTGACCCGACTAAACTTGACGCTTTCTATCATCTGGGGCTTTCGCACTATTTTCAGGGGCAATTCAGCGCGGCCGCGGACGCCTTTGCCAAAGCAGCGGCGCTGGCGAAAAGCGATGACAGCTTGATTGACTGCACAAACTGGCTGTACGTCTCGCTGCGGCGCGCGGACCGGACCAAAGAGGCGGCGCAGGCACTCGCGCGGATCACGCCGGAGGTGAAGAACACGGAGCCGCACCTGCTCTTTTATTTGCGGCTGGAGCGGTTTTATCAGGGTGCGCTGACGGAGCAGGCCGTGTTGCCAGCAAAGCCTGCCGACCCGAACGACACGGAGGCGGAGCTTTCGTTTGACACGGTAACGTACGGCGTTGGCAATTGGCACCTCTACGATCACGATCCTAAGCGGGCAACTGAACTTTTCAGGGAAGTGGTGACCGGAAATGCGTGGAATGCATGGGGGTTTGTTGGCTCGGAGACAGAGCTGGCGCGAATGAAGAGGACGCAAAAGTAGCAGAGCTGGAGGCTGTGGAAATGTGGTTTTTTGAGCGTTCGCCCAACATCCATTCCATTGATACAATAGAAGATAGCGTGAATTTGGCAGGCTATGTGAAATTTCATTCATAGCCGCTGTATTTCGTCGTCGGGTTCTGGACACGGCTCATGCGCGAGGCTATGATTTGCCTCCCAAGCTAACCAATCGCAGCTTTGGAGGGGCACGTATGAGTGAAGGGACGGGAGGGGCGCATTTTCGAGGAATTTCGTGTCTTCATTGTGGTGAACCGATACCGCTGATGCCTCAAGTCGCAGAGCGGGAAGCAAATCTTCAGACCACAACTGCAAATCGGACGAGCGCAACTGAGCCGTGGCGGTTTGTGATCTGGTGCATGTCTTGTGGCCGAGAAGCGCCTTACCTGACAAGTGAAATCAGGGATTTCAATGGACTCCCCTCATCTCAACCCCACTTTGAACGGCCAATTGTCGTTCCCTGGCGGCATCTGAATCCTGCGCCTCGGGCCAAAACGGCGTAAGCCGGAAGCCTGACAGCGCGGCATTTCCAATTCATTTCCAATTCTTTCCTATTCATTGGTTATTCGATGACCGATGTCTCGCTGCGTTAGTCGCTCACAGGCAAGCTTTGGTTGGGGCTGGCGTCCGAATCAGCAGCGCGCAAACGATGAAAGCACGCGACGAGCGCGATGGCCGTGAGCAAGATTACGACGGGATCAATCGGCAAACGATAGCGCGGCGCCGCCAGCGTCAAATAGTAGGCGAAGGGAAAGACGACGGGGAAAACGGCCAGCGGTAGCGTGTAGATGCTACGCCTCCATGCTAACAGGACGATACCTGCCAGTGCTCCCAGGGCCACGCAGATGTTGAACAGCAGGACATAGCGAAACCAGGCGTCGCGAACACGGAAAAAATCCGTTATGGGATTTGGTGTTCCTCCCGCCCAGAGGGCGACAAAACGGTTTCCAATCAGATAGGCTTCGCGGCGAGGGTGCGTGCGCATGTAAGCGAGCGCTTGGTCTCTTTTATATCGCATGTAGCGAATTTCGCCCAATTCGATGTACTTTTCCCGTTCCGCTGAATCATTGATGGGATGCAACTGCCCGAGCCAGATGGGGCTGGCATCGGCGTTGTTTCCCATCCAGAGCTGCAAACCGAGAACAGAGCGAAGCGGCACGAAAGCGTGGAAGACATCATAATTACGCGCCGTCCAAGGTATACAGCAGAAAACGGCAACGGCGAGCGCCAATAATGGGCGCGCAATGACGAGCCACGAGCGCTTCTCTTTGTACGCGCGGTAGGCGAGCCAGATCAACAGGAAGGGCAGCAACGATTCCAAAGTTGGATTCGTCATCAACGTAAATCCCCAGAGGAAGCCGTACGCAACCCAGTCACGAATGCGACGTGAATCAGCAAGCGCAAGGGTGGCCCAGAGGATTGTTGCTGCGAGCAAGGCCGAAAGGCACGCCTCCCACATGCTTTCAAATGGAATGAGAATCGCATTGGGAAAGATGGCCCATAACCAAGCGGCGCTGGCGCCCAGAATTGTGCCGCCGATTCTCTTGCCCACAAAAAATAGCGGGATGCAAACGAGTGTTGCGAGCAGAATGTTTAATCCCGTCGCCGCGACATAGGAGTTGTAGGTATAGACGCCGAAGATTCGAAACACTCCCGCGAGGAGCAGAGGATAGACCGGAGTCATCCAAGCCGTAGGGCCAGTGGGAACGCGAAACGGAGAGCTGAATCCGCGACCCTGCGCCAGCGAGACGGCGATATCTCCGGATTCGAACATAAACGGCACGACGCTGAGCGCATGACGGGAATTGTGAAGCGCATTGTTCCACGCGAAACCGACACGGAAGCCGGCGGCAACGAATAAAATCAACAAGAGAGAAGTCGCTGCTCCGCGAAGCTTGGTTTTCATCGTGTGGGCTCGTGGCATGGCAGGAATTGTGACGCAAATTCAGCGTGTTTGGATACCACAACCTGGTGAGTGTAGAATCCAACAAGGAATGATCGCGATTTTGGTGAACTTGAGGCGGTTTGAATGGCTCGTCGCAAGAGAAAATCCAGATTCGAAAAGGGAACTGAAGCCCGCCGAATGGCGAGAGAAAAAGTGGGCGCTCCGCCAGCGGGACGTGTTGTCCCGGACCGCCGCCTGAAACCTGCAAAACACAAAAAACCGCTGACCGAAGACGACTACGTCTGAAGAATGGATAGGTTCCGACCGGAACCTAGCGCTTCGAGCCTCAGCCCGGTCTGTATTCCGGGATCTTTTCGCCTCGATGGAAGACTGCCTGTAGGGGCTTGCCTGACGCAACCGCAGCCTGCGCGGCCATTTTCTCTATGTCGTTCTTAACGAAACCGACACATGCCATGTGAACCTTGCCATCTGGCTGGATCAAAAACAATGTGGGCACGTTTGTGAGCCCATAGAGTTTCGAGATTTTGTATCCATCCGAATCCAGCAGCGCCTGAAATTTCACACCGTATTCGGCAAGGAATTCCTGCGTGTCGGCTGCGTTATCCTGGGATATTCCCCAAAAGCTCATCTTTTCGTCGCCATAGTCTTCATACATTCGCTCGAGGAACGGAAATGTGAACTGGCAAACCGGGCAGCTGATCTTGAAAAATGCCGCGAGCACAGGCCCTTTCTTGAGAGCGCTGGCCAGAGAGTAATTCCGGCCATCCATGCCGGAGAGCGCAAACGTTGGCGCGATTTGTCCAGGCTGAATCTTCGACATTATTTTGCCTCCCCCGGTACGCCCGAAGATCATCCACATTAAACTCATTATTAATTTGATTGTAGCAAAGCGGATGCAGCGTGCAAAAGCCATGTGGAGTCGTGTCGCGCAGAAGTAGCACCAAAGGACGTATGCGATTGTTCGCTTAGACCGTTGTGCGCACATCACAGCCATCTACAGAGCGAAATCGATTTGGGGAAGCCGGGAGGGGCTCTTGCCGCCGAAGGTTGGGAACTATAGAGCGGTTCAGCATCTGTCTTTAGTGCTCCGATTTCAATATGTTAGGTGTACAGGCGGCGACTTGGAAGAATTCAGAAACAGTTCAGTAGCACTCTACTCTGATTCGTGCTACGAATTCCAAAATCCCATCGAGGCGTTCATCGAGCGCTTAGAAGATTTTGTGGAGGGTGTACGTGCGCACGTATAGTCCGGAGACGAGCAGGGCAGAAAATGCCGAGGCCAGCCTTGGCAACGCGGCGCTGCACCATTCCGACCCACGAGACTTGGATTCGATAGTCCAGGGTGCGCCCGATCCATACGTGGTTTCAGGATCGCTTTTTGACAAGCTTTTGCGCGCAGCCTGGCAGGCCCAACTGAACCGTTGTAAGTGATTTACGACCGGCGCTGGAGTCATGGCTTGCACGCCAGGCCATCGCGCCAGAGTTCAGCCGAAGCGGCCCGTCTAAGTGCCCCTCAGGTTTTTCTCAGTGAATGTGCTTGGTTTTCTTCTGCAGGTAATCCATCAGCAAGTACTGGCCGAGGGTATACGGCGTCGTGAAATACGCTTTGCCGTGGCAGAGTTCCGTGACTTTTTGCACGAAATGGACGAGCGTGTAGTCGCTGGCCAGCATGAACGTGTTGATCAGGATTCCCGCGCGACGGCATTTGGCAACTTCTTCCATTGTCTGCGTCACGACAAGAGGATCGAGCCCAAAGGCATTCTTGTAAATGCGGCCATCTTCCAAAGTAAGCGCGGAGGGTTTGCCATCCGTGATCATCACAATCTGCCGCATGTCTTTCTTCTGGCGGTTCAAGATGCGTTGCGCCAGCCGCAAACCTTCCCGCGTGTTGGTGTAGTAGGGACCGACTTGAACGCGAGCCAATTTCCCGAGAGGGATCTCTTCGGCGCTGTCGTGAAAGAGCACGCAATGCAGTGAATCGCCGGGATACTGCGAGCGAATCAGATGCGACAGCGCGAGCGCGACGCGCTTGGCGGGCGTGAAGCGGTCTTCGCCATAGAGAATCATGCTGTGGCTGCAATCGAGCATCAAGACCGTGGCGCAGGAGCTCTGGTATTCGCATTGGTGGACCATCAGATCCTGGTAATCGATCTCCAAAGGAACAGCCGGCTCGTGATTTACGCTTTGCCTGCGGAGGGCGTGGAACAAAGTTTCCGGGATGTCCAAATTTAGAGTGTCGCCGAATTCGTACGGGCGGGATGTGCCGCCTGATTCGATTCCCGTTGCCAGGTCGCGAGTGTCGTGGCGGCCGAAGCTGCTTTTGCCGAGAGAAGCGAGCAGGTCACGGAGCGTCTTGAATCCGAGGAAATCGAGCGCCTTGTCCGTGACTTCGAAACGCGCTGAGATCTCTTGCTGCCCCGAAGGGCCAACCTCTCCGCCGGGAGTTTGCTGAGGCGGCGGCGTGACTTGCGGCGGCTGCGGAGAGATGTAACCTTCTTGCGTCATCCGCTCAACGAGCTGTTCAACCAGGTCGCGCAACTTTTGATTCTGGGCGAGGTCAGGATTTTCGAGTAGCTCTTCCATCATTTCCGGAGAAAGCAGATCGCCTTCTTCGAGGGCGCGCAAAATGGCTTGCCGCAACTGCTCCATCATTCGCTCGGAAGAACGCTCCGGGTCCATTTCGGAGATGCCGTAGAACTGGGATTCGAAACCGCTCTGAAGCAGGAAATCCGAAAGGCGGCTCATGAGCTCCTGCAAGTCGATGTCGTCGGCTTCCTGCCCTGCGTATTTTTTATAGCGAACGTATTTCATGGCTATAGAGCAGTTGAGCTTGCACTGGTGCGAGGGACGCGCGGCAGCCAGCGCCTGACAGTTGCCAGATAACTTTCGTACGGGCCATCGAACTTGCGTTTGAGAATAGGCTCTTCATACAAAACGACGAGTAAATGAATCGCAAACATAAGGACGATGGTCATTAGCACGATCGAAACGGAACGCAGATCAAGAGCCAATCCTAGCAATAGCGTGAAACCGCCCAGGTACATTGGATTTCTGACGTAGCGATAGGGCCCAACGGCGACGAACTGGCGCGGCGGATCGAAGGGCGCCGGCGTGCCGCGGCCGCGAACAACGAATGTTGCAACGCAGGAAATGCCCAGAGTCGCGCCAATAATCATTAGCACCATGCCGACGGCGACGGTTGCAGCAGGAAGCGCAAATCCGAAATTGCTGTCGTAAGCGCGCACCTGCAGCGCAATCCATGCAAAGAAAAAGATGAAACCAGAGGCGTAGAGGACCGTACGCAGAGCATTGAACCATGTTTGCGTGAGGAGCGGTCTTGATTCAGACATGGCTATCCCCCTTCCTCAGTTAAACTGGCGGCGTGGCATGCGGCTCTGCGCATCGCGCGACTCAGGAACCTTCCTAGGCTCTGCGTAGAATCCGCGCTCCTCGCTGCGACTGATCCGCTTGTGCGCCCACAGTCCTTCGAGTACGAACTCGGCGGCAGCCGCCTGCACTGCGGGGGCATCCTTGGGCCCAATGCCAAGCGCGGCCGTGTGGTCAAACAGACCCTCGATTTTTTCCAGCTCGGCAAGATGCTCGGACGTTTTCGCAGCCGCTGCTACTTTCAATTCACCGCCAGCTTCGAACCATTGCACGACGGACTGCAAATTCGTATCGGCGAAGTACCTCGTAAACGTTTTTCCGATAGCGGAGCGAATCAATTCGCGCGCGATCGTTTCCGCACCGCGCAATTCGCCTTCGTATTCGAGCTCGAATTTGCCCGTCATGGATGGAATCGCCGCGTAAATATCAGCCACGCGCACGACGGCCAATTTCTCCCGATTGCGGATCGCGCGCTGTTCCGCGCTGCTCACCGCATTTTCCAGCGACGAAATCGGCAGCCGCTGACTGACACCGGAGCGCCGGTCCACGCGCTTGTCCTCGCGCGCCTGAAAAGCAATTTCTTCACCTATTTCACGAATGTAGTTCGGGATCGCGATTCGCATGTCACCGTCGCGACTCGTCCACGATTCCTGCGAGGTAATCGCGATGCCTTCGTCGACTGTGGCCGGGTAGTGCGTGCGAATTTCCGATCCGATGCGGTCCTTGAGCGGCGTGATAATTTTTCCCCGCGCCGTGTAGTCCTCAGGATTCGCCGTGAAAGCGAGCAGGACATCCAGAGGCATCCTCACCGGGTAGCCTTTGATTTGCACGTCGCCTTCTTGCATCACGTTAAACAGACCCACCTGAATTTTTCCCGACAGATCCGGAAGCTCATTGATGGCAAAAATGCCACGATTGGCGCGGGGGAGCATGCCATAGTGAATCGTCAATTCACTGGAAAGATCGTGGCCGCCTTTCGCCGCGCGGATCGGATCCACGTCGCCAAGAATGTCAGCGATGGTCACGTCGGGAGTGGCGAGCTTTTCGACGTAGCGACGGTCGCGCGGGAGCCAGGCGATTGGCGCTGCATCTCCCTCGGCCCGAAGGCGGTCTCTGCAGGCGCGGCAAATGGGGCGATAAGGATTGTCATTGATTTCGCAGCCAGCGATTACGGGGATCGCCTCGTCCAAAAAACCTGTGAGCGCGCGCAGAATCCTCGTTTTCGCCTGCCCGCGCAGGCCGAGCAGGATGAAATGGTGACGCGAAAGAATGGCATTAACGATTTGCGGGATTACCGTGTCGTCGTAACCACGGACTCCCGGAAAAAGTTCTTCGCCTGCGCTTAATTTTCGAATCATGTTTTCGCGCAGTTCGTCCTTCACCGTGCGCTGACTGCAACGCGCTTCATTCCATGAGCTCTTTTTCAGTTCGCCGAAAGAACCAGGTCTTGTCTGCATGTTGTCTGGACTCTCTTGCCGCATCTGCCGCGCAGCTTCTTTGGCCACAGTGTATCTCCATAGAGCATTTTAATGCTGTGCGACCGCCCTTGCCACCGATGCCGTGCTAATTCAGCGCGTGTCCGTTGCCGCGGGCTCGTTCGCGACGTTCGTTCAAGTACAGCAATTGCGGCAGCCACTCCTTCAGCCTCTCAAAGAGATGCGCCTGCCGGTCCCCCTCGTTGCGCATTTCGAGCAACACCTGCTTTTCGTCCACCTCTAACGGCAGCGACCCGGCCATCGCGTATGCCGGAGAAACCTTCGATTTCGGCGCGAGCGCATCCGGCGCATGATTGAAGAGCAGCCAGTAGCATTGCTCGTAAGCATCCATCAGTTCCTTGGATGCGGCAGGATACGAAAGTGGCGATTCATCGAGACACTCGATCGCAGCTTCGAAGTACGGTTTGTCGTCGAAGACCTCCTTGACCTGGAACGGCATCTCGCCTCGCGTCAGGATATCCATCTTGCCATCGGCATCCTGGCGCAAAAGATTGAAGATCGCCGCCGTACAGCCGACTGTGGCAATTCCGTCTTTTTGCGTGAGAATCACGCCGAATTGCAGTTTCATGGTCAGGCAGCGCCGAATCATCAATTTATAACGCGGTTCAAAAATGTGAAGGGGCAAGGGCAGGCCTGGAAAAAGGACAATATCCAGAGGAAACAATGGAATGCGCGTTGGCTTCATTTCAGCGGCGCCCCGCGCCTAGCATAGCAGAATCCCATTTTGCGTGTTGAAGCAACTGGGAAAATCAGCCGAGGTCGTCGAGCGCAGCTTGCATCTCGCTGAGAGCATGAGCGTCTCCGGATTTCGAGGCCCGTGCAACGCCTTCAGCGAGAACCCTGCGGGCTTCCTCTGTGCGGCTGATCGTTGCGAGCATACGTCCGTACTGAAAATAGGCAGGGATGTATTCGGGCGTTGCGGACAGAAGCTGCTTGAAATTTTCTTCTGCAGCTGCGGCGTCATTCTCCTTCAGGCACTCCATGGCCAGGCCGTAGCGGCCAAACGCATCCGTCGGATGCTGGGCGACGAATTCTTCGAGCATCTGGCGCCGGTTCCTGGCAGAACCTTCTGCCGCTTTGGCCGTATCCATAACGTCGCGTATTATAATGGCCTCGATTCGGTAAGCAAAATCCGCCACAGGAGAGAGTCTTGAAAAAGAAGGAGAACACTGGACGCGTCGCGCGTCATCCAGCCCGGCACACTAAAGCGGAAGGGCACGCAATGGCTCCGGCAACCGCGACCTTTGCCGCGAAGGCTGTAAGTGAGTCCCGTTCGGAAATGCTCGAGGCCGTGCTGCCGAACGACGCAAATCCGCTGGGCTATATTCTTGGCGGACGCGTGATGCATTTGATCGACATTGCCGGAGCTATTGCCGGTCACCGTCATTCCGGGAGCTATCTGGTTACCGCCTCTGTTGATTATCTCGATTTTCGAAGCCCGATTCACGTCGGCGATTTGATTGTGCTGAAATCCCAAGTGAATCGCGTCTTTCACACGTCAATGGAAGTCGGCGTGAAGGTTTTTTCCGAAAACATTCTTACGCGCGAGCGCAAGCATACTTCGAGCGCATATGTCACTTATGTTGCGGTCGATCAGAACTTGAAAACGCATGCGATCCCGCCTCTGCTGCTGGAAACTGAAGAAGATCGCCGACGCTGGCGAGAGGCTGGCGAGCGCCGCAAGATTCGCCTTGCGCACCGTTACAAAAAATCAAATTCCTAGAAACACAACGCGGCGAGCGTTACGGCGGACTCAGAAAATACTCCTGAACCTCTTTCGCGGCGCGGAATCCTTGCGCCACACAACTTCCAATGGATGGCCCCTCGAGGTAATTGCCGGTAATGAAGAGCCCGGCAAAAGGCTCGACTCCGTCGCGGATTGCGTTCACTCGCTGCGCATGCCCAAGATTGTATTGCGGCAACGCGCGCCGATGACGCCATACGTGATGCGCCGCGGGCGGACCACTGATCTGAAGTATTTTGACCAGTTCATTGCGAATCAGGTCGGCGATCTCGGTTTCTTCCATTTCCACAATGGCAGGATCCAGTGCTCCGCCCGTGAAACTGGTCATCAGCACCATCCCGCTGGGTGCTCGTCCCGCAAAGAGAGAAGAATTCCAAACCGTGCCGAGAGTTCGCATTTTCTCTCCTCGGGGCACGAGGAAGCCGAATCCATTCAGCGTGTGACCGACGAATTCACGGCGATATCCCTCGGAGACAACTGCCACAGGCGCATACGGAATGCCTGCCAGAGCTGCGGCAAGAGGTTCCGAGAGCTTCTGCATCAACCGAGACGCTTCATACGCGGGCGTCGCAAGGACGACGGCATCAGCGTGCAGGGTTCCGCCTTGGCTGGATTCAGAGCAGTCAATTTTCCAGCCAGGAGTATCCGCAGCACGCGCGATGGACTTGACGGTCACTCCCGTGGCGCAAGAGTGGCCGAGTTTCATCGCTACCGCCGCTAGAAAACTTCCCATTCCGCGCTTGAATCCGGCAAGCGTGGGCCGTTCGCTCTTGCTACTCCCGCTCTTACGTGACTTTGTTGCGCCCCGCAGCACGCTGCCATACTCTTCTTCCCACTGCGCCATCGTCGGGAACGTGCTGCGGAGGCTCAATTTCTCGGGATCGCCGGCAAACACACCGGACACAAATGGTCCGGCAAGGTGTTCCAGAATTTCAGTGCCGAATTTTCGCCGCACGAAATCGGCGAAGCTCTCATCTTCCGTAGGCGGCTTCGAATGGCCAAAGGCCTCTCCGAATATCCGCGCCTTCGAACTCATGGTGAGAAGGGAAGTCGTTAGCACGGAAGGAGGGGACATGGGAGCGGGCCGGAGCTTGCCATGGAGCAGTACATATCGCGGCGTCTGCGGCGGCGCTTCGAGGATTTCATTTTCAAATCCGACCGAATGGATCAACTCACGGAGTTCTGGCGTGATCTGAAAACTTTGGGGACCGGCCTCGAAGAGAAATCCATCTTGCTCCACGGTAGAAATCAAGCCGCCGGTTTTGCCAACAGCCTCAAGCACGCGAACACTGGCACCGGCTTCTGCGAGCCGCAGCGCGCACGCCAACCCTGAAATTCCTGCTCCGACAACGATTGCCTGGCGTCGTGAAGTCATGAAAGCGCCGTAGGGTCTGCACGCATATTAGAGCGTCTTCGAAAAGAGCGGCCGCGCATCCATTTTTTGCTCGCGGAGGTAGCGGTCGAAAGGCATAGCAAGGTTGCGAATGAAGATGCGACCCAGCGGCGTGACGAGAATCTCATCGCGGTCAAGAATTACAAGGCCGTCGTCGCGCATTGGCTCAAGCTCGCGAATTTCATTCGAGAAGGCATCGTCAAACCGAATCCGGAACTTCTCCTCAATCTCAGGTTTGTGGATCACGGCGTGGCACAAGAGCTTTGTGATGACTTCGCGCCGCAACAGGTCATCCGCATTCAGCCGGTAGCCGCGCATCGTCGCGGTGCCGTGCTCCGCCACGCGCGATTGGTACGCGCCGATTCCGCGATCATTTTGCGCATAGGCCGCGCCGATGCTGCTGATCGCGCTCACGCCCATACCGTAGAGATCAGCTCCAGCCTTTGTCGTGTAGCCCTGAAAATTTCTGTAGAGCGTGCGCTCTCGCTGCGCCACGGCCAGCTCATCGGCCGGCCGTGCAAAATGATCCATGCCGATGTAGATGTAGCCTGCCTCGGTGAATTTACGAATGCCCGCTTTGAAGATGCGAAACTTCTCCATACCCTCGGGCAAATGGCCCTGGAATGAGCCTTGCTGTTTCCTGAGCCATGGAACATGCGCATAGCTGAACATAGCGATGCGGTCGGGCCCGATTTGCAGCACTTTGTCGACGGAATCTGAAAAAGACGCCGCAGTCTGATAAGGCAGGCCGTAAATGAGATCGACGTTGATACTGCCAAAGCCAAGTTCCCGTGCGGCCGCGACCAAATCGCGCGTGAGATCATAGGGCTGAATGCGGTTAATCGTTTTTTGCACTTCAGGCGTGAAATCCTGAATGCCCATGCTGAGACGATTGAAGCCGAGCCTGTGCAATATTTCCAGATGCGCGCGCGAAGTGACGCGCGGATCGACCTCAACGCCGATTTCCGAATTGCGCGAAAAGGAAAATCGGTCGCGCGCGTAGCAAAACAAGTCGTCGAGCTGCTCCGGTGAAAGATAAGTGGGCGTGCCTCCGCCCCAATGGAATTGCACGACTTCGCGCTCGCGTGAAACAAAGTGGCTTACGTAGTCGATTTCAGACTTCAACGATTCCAGATAAGGGACAGCGGCTTTTTTGTCTTTTTGTATGACGACGTTGCAGGCACAGAAAAGGCAAAGGCTCTCGCAGAAGGGAAGGTGCATATAGAGCGAGGCCGGCGAGGCGGCAGAGTCGGATTTGGCAAAAGATTCTTCGAGGTCCGTCTGGCCAAATTTTTCGTCCCAGACTGGCGCAGTCGGGTAGCTCGTATAGCGCGGCCCCGGCCGGTTATACTTGGCGAGAAAGTCCTCGCTGACTTCGAGGTCCGGCATTTCGTAGCTCAGGTGTATGGCGCCCATGTTTCATTCCACATTTCTTGCAGCACGTTTTGCATCCGATTGGCAGTGTTCCCGCGCCGCGGCCACAAAAGCTTTGGCGTTCTCAACAGGTGTCGCGGGCAAAATACCATGACCGAGATTCAAAATGTGGCCGGTGCCATTTGTCTTGCTCAACGCATCTCGCACTGCAGACCGGATGTTTTGCTCAGTGCTCAGAAGCACTGTTGGATCGACATTGCCTTGCAGAGCGACGTTCGGGCCGCAGCGCGCGCGCGCTTCAGCCAGGTCCGTCCGCCAATCCACGCTCAATACCGAAGCTCCCGAGCGCGCCAAAGCGCCCAATAAATGCGCCCCATTCTTCGCATAAAGAATTACAGGCGTATTTCCGGGATCGAGTTTTTCGATGAGCACTTGAGTTGGGCGAAGCCCGAACTCTTCATAATCGTGCGCAGATAGTTCGCCGGCCCAGGTATCAAAAATCTGCACTGCCGTGGCTCCTGCATCGATTTGCATTTTGAGATAACGCGCTGTGACATCCGCGATTTTGCAGAGCAATTCTCGAAGCAGTGCGGGTTCCGTATACATCATGCGCTTGATGACGGAAAGCTCGCCGCGCGTGCGCCCCTCGACGAGGTAGCAAGCCAGCGTCCACGGCGCCGCGGCGAATCCGAGAACAGGCACGTCTGGTCCCGCGTTAAGCCGGATGACGCGAATGGCGTCGCCGACAAACTTCGTTTCACGTTCCGCGTCAAATGTCTTCAGTGCTTTGACTCCGTCGCTATTGAGAACAAGCTTTCCAAGTTTCGGTCCATCATCATTGATTTCGAGATGCACGCCCATCGCCTCAGCGACAACAAGAATGTCCGAAAAAACGATGATTGCATCGACATCGAGTACGTTATACGGCTCGACGGAAACCTCAGCCGCTAGTTCAGGCGTCTTGGCCAATTCGAGGAATGAATATCGTTCGCGAAGTTTCTGGTAGCCGGGCAAATAGCGCCCCGCCTGCCGCATGATCCATACCGGCGCGCGTTCGGGACGCCCGCCGCGAGCGGCTTGAAGGAAAAGATCCTTCTTGGTAGTCGTCGATGACTGCACTGACCTCATAGAGCAGTATCCCTATTTCTATTTTATCAGAAGAATTTGTATGCGTCGCACGCACCCTGAGCCGCTCGAGAGCTTCGCTTTGCGCGGTTTGCGTTGACGCCATTTTCGCGATAGCCGCTTGTTGTGGCTCCTTGCAATCGGCGCTAAGATGACTATTTGCAGCGCATCGTGGAGTTTTTGACTCGGTGAATCCAAGCCAAATTGCGAGGTTTGTCCTTCTTCCATGAGACTCACCATGGACTTCACCGCATTGGTTCTTTATGCCGCCAGCTTCGCGTGCTATGCCGGTGGACTCTTTCGCGACCGCCGTTGGATCGGGAGACTGGCGACGCTGCTCTTGATTTTGGGGCTTGTCGTCCACTATTTCGCGCTTTTGGAGCGCTCGCGTGTAATTCACGCGGTTCCGTATGATGATTTGTATGGTTCGATGTCTCTTTTTGCGTGGCTGGTGGCTCTAACGTATCTGGGTCTGGAAATTTTGCATCGGCAGCGCGCTGTGGGATCTCTAGTCGTGCCCTTCGTCATTTTTTGGCTAGTGGTTGCGGTGGCGGTGGCACCCTCGGCAATTCATCATGCGCCTGTCGGCGATGAGGCGCTCTTTGCATTGCACATCACCATTGGTATTTGGGCCTACGCCGCGTTTGCCATCTCGTTCTTGCTGAGCTTAGTTTACCTTTTTCAGAATCGCGTCCTGCGTGGCGGACGTCTGGGACTGGCATTTTGGCGCTTTCCGCCGCTCGAAGTTCTCGAACGCATGAGCCGCTCCAGCGTCTGGATCGGCCTGGTTTTATTGCTTGTTGGAACAGCGCTAGGTTTTGTCTGGGAACATCATCTCACCGGCCAATTCGCCGTGGCTGACCCGAAGGTCTTGGTGACGCTTGCAGTTGTCGTCATCTATGCCATTTACCTTTCGGTTTTGCGTGCGCCGGCTTGGCGTGGAGCGCGTGCCGCATTTCTTTGCGCATGTAATTTTGTGCTTGTGCTCTTCAGCTACACGATTGTGAATGTCTATTTCACTCGTTTTCATCGCTTCTACTGATGACCACTGATTCCATTCGCGGAAGAGCTGAAGTCGGCGCAGGTGGACGGGTCGAAATTGCGCTCATTGGCTGCAATCATCGCACGGCACCGGTCGAGCTTCGCGAGCGAGTTGCCTTCACACCGGAGCAGGCGATTCGTGCGGCTTCGGAACTGCGCGGTCTGGGTTTAATCGAAGAGGCGGTGATCGTCTCGACGTGCAATCGCAGTGAACTGTATGGAGTGACCTCTGAATCGATCGAATCCACGCCGACCGCGTTGGCTTCGTTTTTGGCTGAGTTTCATAAGCTTTCGACCGTGGATCTCGACGGACGCCTCTATCGTTACGCCGGACCCGAGGCAATCAGGCATCTGTTTCGCGTTGCGTCGGGGCTCGATTCGCTCTTGCTGGGCGAAGCCGAAATTCTTGGCCAGGTTCGGGAGGCTTACAATCGCGCGCTCGAAAATGGTTCCACGGGGCCGGTTCTGAATCGCCTTTTCCAGAGCGCTTTGGAAGTCGGCAAACGCGTTCGCTCAGAGACGGAAATCGGAACGCGTCCCATGTCTGTGGCGCTTGCGGGGGTCAGGCTTGCGGAGCGCATCTTTGGCGATTTGAAGGGCCGCGAGGCTTTGATTGTCGGAGCGGGATCCGTGGCCGAGCAAGTGGTGGAGCATCTGCGGCTGCGGGGAATCGGCGAACTGCGAATGGTCAACCGTACCTTCTCACGAGCGCAGGAATTAGCGCAGCGGATGGGCGGGCATGCGCACGAATGGGCAAATCTGGAGCGGCAGCTCGAACAGCCCGACATCATCGTGACTTCCGTTTCTGGCTCGGAGCACGTGCTCACTCGCTCGATGATCGAAGCTGGCATGGCGGCGCGCTCCGGCCGGGCCATGTTCGTCATCGATTTGGGCGTGCCGCGCAATGTCGAGCCCGAAGCCGAGGGCCTCTACAACTTCTATCTCTTCAACATCGACCATCTCGGCGAAATCGTCGAACAGAACAAGAAATCCCGGGAAGGCGAGGTGCCGCGTGTCGAGGCGATTATCGCCGAGCATGTGGATAAATTCCTTTCTTGGCAATCGAGCCTTGAGGCTGCCAATTTGCTCGATGCATTGCGCGCACGCCTTGAAGCGGAACGGCGTTCTCTGCTCACGTCGCACTTTGCCAATGCGGGCGAGATGACGGAAAACGATCGCGCGCGGCTAGAAAAACTGACGGAAGACCTCATCCAGCGAATCGTGCAGGTTCCTTCCGGACGTCTGCGTCAGGCGCGAAAGCTGCACCGGCGCGTCGAAGGCCTCGCCGCTTTGCGTGAGGTTTTCGGTCTTGGCGATTCTGACGACGAGCCGAAATCATGAAACCGCTGCGAATTGGTACACGCGGCAGCAAGCTTGCGCTTTGGCAGGCAGAGCACGTCCGCGCCAAACTGCGGGAAGAAACAGATGTCGAATCGGAGATTGTGGTGATCAAGACTGCTGGCGACCGCTTCGCTTCCTCCGGAATCTCGGAAATCGGAGCAAAGGGAGTTTTCATCAAGGAAATTGAAGAGGCCTTGCTAAGCGGGCAAATCGACATAGCGGTGCATAGCATGAAGGATGTGCCCACTGACTTTTGTAGCGCATGCCGGATTTCGATTGGTTTCGCACGCGAAGACTCCCGGGACTGCTTGATCTCACGGAAAGGGGAGACGCTTGCCAAGCTCCGGCCCGGCGCTCGCGTTGGCACAAGCAGCGTCCGGCGCGCGTCACAGTTGAGGGCTTTTCGCCCGGACCTTGAAATTGTTCCGCTTCGTGGCAACGTGGATACGCGACTGCGCAAGCTTGATGCAGCAGAATACGATGCGGTCGTTGTTGCTAAGGCGGGGATCGAGCGTTTGGGCTTGTCGCCGCGAATCACGGAAATTCTGGCGCATGAGATCATGCTCCCCGCCCCCGGACAGGGTGCGCTCGGTATTGAATTCTGCGCAGATCAGGAAAATTTGTATAAACCATTTCTGGAGAAGCTCGAAGATTGGCCGACGGTTTGCTCTGTTCGTTGCGAGCGCGCCTTGCAGGATGAATTACAGGGAGGGTGCACGATTCCTCTGGGAGCTTGGGCGCGAATCGAGAACAGCCAAATGAAATTGGATGCTCGCGTACTCAACGTCGAGGGCACCGAATCCATTCATCGTCAGGCAGTGGGTTCTCCCGAAGCTTCTGAGCATATCGGCCGGGACCTGGCGCGCCGGCTCCTCGATGCGGGAGCTGATCGTCTGCTGCGTATTGCTGGGAGGATCGCCGGTGGAGGCTAAGGGGCCGCTTGCGGGCAAGCGCATTGTGATTACTCGCGCTGCGGGCCAGAGCGAAGGTCTGAGAATCATGCTGCGCACGGCCGGTGCGCAGGTGATCGAATTGCCGTGCGTCGAATTTCGCGAGGTCAGCGATGCGGATCCTCTCGATCAGGTGATTCGTTCGTTGAACCAATTTGATTGGCTTTTTTTCACCAGCCAGAATGCGGTGCGATTTTTTGCCCGCCGCATGCGTACTTTGAATTTAGCTCCTGCTCCCCCAGGTTCGCGCCATCATCGCGTTGCAGCAATTGGGCCGGCCACAGCCGAAGCCGCCGCCAACGAGGGATTTTCTGTGGATTTCGTGCCCCCTGCGGGCACTGGGCGTACCTTTGCCGCGAATTTCAAAGACTGTGTTCGCAGCGTCGCCGGCATGGAAGCGAGAAATCCCGCGGTGGAATTTGTTCAGGGATTGGCGGGCATGAAAATTCTCGTTCCGCGCAGCGATTTGGCCTTGCGAGAGCGCGCCGCCGCGGACTGGATGGAAGTGCTTGAGGAAGCTGGGGCGAAAGTCACGCCAGTCGTCGCCTATCGCACCTCGATGCCTGAGTCGCTCGCCGGCCCGGCGATGAATGGTATCCTTCAAAACGGTGCGGATTGCTTCATATTTGCCAGCCCTTCCGCTTTTCAGAACTTTGCAAAAGCTATCGATTCGGAAGCCCTTCGGCAATTCGGGACGAAGTCGGCCTTCGCGGCCATTGGCCCGACGACGGCAGCGGCGATTCGCGTGAGCGGGCTGCCATGCGCCATTGAAGCAACGGAATCGAATTCGAATGCACTGATCGATGCAATTGCCGAATATTTCCGGCGTTCGACGCGATCCGCAAATTCGCAAGGAGCAAAATACGCATGAGTTTTCCAATGCATCGCCCGCGCCGCCTGCGCCGCAATGAAGCGATTCGCAGCCTTGTGCGCGAAACACGGCCCTCGACGACTGGTCTTGTTTATCCGATGTTCGTTTGCCCCGGCACGGGCGTGCAGGCCGAGGTGAGTTCGATGCCCGGAATTGCACAGCAATCGGTGGATAAGCTCGTCGAAGAAGCGCGTGAAGTCGCCGACCTTGGCATTCCTGCGGTCATTCTTTTCGGTTTGCCCGAGCATAAGGACGAGAAGGGAAGTGAAGCCTATATCGCCTCCGGAGTTGTGCAGCGCGGCGTCGAGGCGATTCGCAAGGCGCGTCCGGATTTGGTGGTCATTACCGATGTGTGCCTCTGCGAATATACGAGCCACGGCCATTGCGGCGTGATCCGCAATCATGAAATTCTCAACGATCCCACGCTGGATTTGCTGGCAGAGATGGCCCTTTCTCACGCTCGCGCCGGTGCGCACATCGTCGCGCCATCGGACATGATGGATGGCCGCGTCGCAGCGATACGCCAGAAGCTTGATGCTTCGGGTTTTGCCGATGTGGCAATCCTTTCCTATGCCGCGAAGTATTGCTCCGGATTTTACGGGCCATTTCGCGAAGCCGCGCAATCCGCGCCGCAATCGGGCGACCGGCGCAGTTACCAGATGGATCCCGCGAATGCGCGCGAGGCGCTGAAGGAAGTTGCGCTCGATTTAGAAGAAGGCGCGGACATCATCATGGTTAAGCCCGCGCTACCTTATCTTGACATCGTCCATCGCGTCCGTGAAACGTTTGACGTACCGGTCGCTGCCTATAACGTGAGCGGAGAATATGCCATGGTGAAGGCTGCGGCGCGCAACGGGTGGATTGAAGAAAAACGTGTCGTGCTCGAAATCTTCACTTCCATTCAGCGTGCGGGCGCATCGATTGTGCTCACGTATCATGCCAAGGACGTGGCGCGCTGGCTGAAAGCCTGCTGAAAGGCGCGCCGCGAAGCGAAACTGATGGCCTCTCGCCCCGACATGAAAATTTCGAAAACCAATGAACTCATACAACGTGCCGAAGCATCGCTCGTCGACGGCGTAAACAGCCCTGTGCGAGCGTTTCGCTCCGTTGGCGGCGACCCACTGATTGTGGAACGCGCTTCAGGAGCACACATCTGGGATGTCGATGGTCGCGAATACATAGACTTTATCGGCTCATGGGGCGCTTTGATTTTGGGCCACGCGCATCCGGCGATTGTCGCTGCGATTCAAGAGCAAGCCGCGCGTGGAACGAGCTACGGCGTCACCACGGAATTGGAAATCGAGCTTGCCGAACGTGTGAAACGCGCGATCCCTTCCATCGAGAAAATTCGCTTCGTCAGCTCCGGCACGGAAGCGACGATGTCCGCTGTGCGTCTTGCCCGCGGTTTTACGAAGCGCGATTTGATTTTGAAATTCGACGGCTGCTACCACGGCCACGCGGACAGTTTCCTTTCCGAAGCCGGCTCGGGTCTCGCGACGCTCGGGATCGCTTCGAGTGCTGGCGTTCCCGAAGCGCTCGCTGCACTAACATTGAGCATTCCCTATAACGATCTGGCGGCCGTCGAGAAAATGTTTGTTACGCATAAGAACAAGATCGCTGCAGTGATTGTCGAGCCAATCGCGGCGAATATGGGCGTCGGTATGCCTGAGCCCGGATTTCTAGCGGGGCTGCGCGACATCACTCGGCGCGCCGAGGCGCTGCTGATTTTCGACGAAGTGATCACTGGATTTCGTCTGTGTTATGGGGGCGCGCAATCACTTTACAAAATAGAGCCTGACCTCACCACGCTGGGCAAAATCATTGGCGGCGGATTGCCCGTCGCTGCGTATGGCGGTCGCGCAGATATCATGAATCATGTCGCGCCATTGGGATCCGTATATCAGGCCGGCACGCTTTCTGGAAATCCGCTGGCCATGCGCGCGGGAATCGAAGTCTTGAAGCTCCTGAAAGTGCCAAAGTTCTACGAGAAATTGAACGTTCACGCGGCAAAATTCATGGATGAGATACGCCGCACCGTACAGGAATCTGGTGTACCAGCGCGGGTGAACTCAGCCGGAACGCTGGCAACGGTATTCTTCGCTTCGCAACCGGTCACTGATTACGCCAGCGCGAAAAAATCGAACACCCGCCATTATGCTGCGTTTTTCCGCGCCATGCTGGAACGCGGCATGCTCCTGGCGCCGTCGCAATTCGAGGCGCTATTCGTTTCCTCAGCTCACAGCGATGCCGACCTCCAACGCGCTGTGGTTGCAACGAAAGAGTCACTCAGGACGGTCGCGGCGCTCCCAGAGTGACGCCTAACTGCCCTGCGCACTGTCCTACTGGATCAGTTTATCCACAGGCGGGTTCACAAAATCATTCTTGTAGACTACTCCGCCCTTCATCACGAATTTCACATGTTCCAGCTGTGTGACGTCATCAAGCGGATTGTCATCCACGGCGATGATGTCCGCGTATTTGGTCGGATCAATCGCCCCGACACTTTTCGACCAAAGGTGTGTTGTGAAACGAGGGTTTGAGTATTCATCATCTTGTTTTCCGTTGGCGAGGCCGTAAGGTTCGTATGGGTCCATCACTTCGGCCGCGCCGAGCGTTGCCGCTTGAATGGCTTGCAGCGGTGTCATTCCGTACTTCAC